>JBIPMI010000047.1:0-12391 GCA_044369215.1 Bacteroidia bacterium
TACTATCACTTCGAACTACAGCCAATTGCCAATTGCCAATAGCCAATTGCCAAAAGCCAAAAAAAGCCTTCCCAATTTTGAGAAGGCTTTTTTTTATTTTTCGCTCATTACTTTTTTAGCATTCGCATTTTCAGGATCTAGCTCAAGAACTTTTTTGTAGTATTCTTTAGCTAATGTTTTGTTATCTCTTGCTAAATAATAATAAGCTAGGTATCCATACGCACTAATTAAATCTCTTTTATACTTGTCTTTGTTTGCTTCAAACTTTACAGAATCAGCAGTAATTAAACTGATATACTGTTCAAACAAAGGTTTAGGAGTTTCTAATTTTGAATCAGGATCAGTTGCTGAAATAGTTAATCCTCTCCAAAAATATGCATCAGGATAATTTGGCATCATTTCACTTACTTTAGCTAATGCTGAATCAGCAGCACTATAAACTTTTCCAAAGTAATAGGCTTTTCCCATTAGGTAGTAATCAGCAGCAGTTACTTTGCTTGCAACAGCAATATACTTTCTGTACATATCACCAGACTCAACAAATTTCTTTTGTTTGTTGAATACTTTGGCAATATCAGTATAAACTTCATAGTTATCAGGATCCATTTCTAATGCTTTATTCATGTGTATTAAAGCAAGAGAATCTTTACCAGGAACTTTAGATTCTAATCTACCTAAGTATAAATAGTCTAATGTTACGATGTTTTTAGGGTCGGCATGTTCAAAATAATAGTTCAAAGCTTCTAGTCCTGATTTTGCTTTTTCAAGATCATTTTTAGTTCCAATTACTTCAAAAGTAGAAAATGCTTTTAAACGATATAATTGAATATTCTTTTTATCAGTTTTTTGAATCTCATCAATTTTCTCTAAAGCAGATTCATAATCTTTACTCAAAAATAAAATTCTTGCAAAACGAATTTGGTTTGCAGAACTAGGCTCTGAATTTCGCAGATAAGTAGCATACGCATCTTTAGCTTTTGCAAAGTTTCTTTTTGCATAGTATAATTCAGCTTGGTATTTCCATGCCGGCGCATAGTTAGGGTCTTTTTCAAATGCACGGTTTAAATCAGTCTGACCTGCTTCATAATTCTTCACTCTTAACCAAATTGCAGCAACTCTTGAAAATGCTTTAGGATTAGTAGGGTCAATAGCAATAGCTCTTTCATAAAAAGTAGCAGCATTACCACCGTCATTTTTCTCTAAATAAACATCACCCGCAGCTACCAATAAATCATAATCTTTTTTATTCTGCTCATAAGCCATTAAAACCAAGGCTTCTGCTTCTTCCAACATTTTATCTGTTGCAGTATTTACCATACTGGTTGCAACAATATGTATTGCATGAATATCAGTATAGATACCTGAGCGAGTTTTAGAAAATGATAATGCTTTATCAAAATGTACTTTAGCATCTGCTTTTTTACCTTCAATAAGTCTTAATTCTCCTAAACCAGCATAGTTACCGGGAGTTGCAGGCGCTATTTTGATACCGGCATTGTAAGTAATTTCAGCAGAATCGGGATTAATTAAGTTCAAATATGCTTGACCTAAGAAATAATAATTCTCTCCATTGGTCGGTTCTTTTTGAACTAGTTTCTGGAAGATTTCTCTTGCCTGTTCATACTTTTCAAAATCAATAGCTCTCAATCCATCTTTCATCGATTGAGCCATCAAGATTCCACTTCCTGATATCAACAAAGAAATGGATAAGATGAATTTATTCATGTGCTTTCTCATAATTCTAATCATTAATATAGTTCTATTGTCCTTATTGCTGCTTTTGAAGGCACAAGTCCGGCTTTTAAAATAATCCTTTGGCCTTGGTCTCCTGATAAAAAGCTAGCAAAGCCCGTGCCAAGTCCTGTACGTGCTTCTCTGCTTACCACAAAAACTTCTCTCCAAAACGGATATTGTCTTAAATGTATATTACCTTGAATAGGTTTCCAGGTAATGCTTTCAATTGTTATTTTCTTAGGTTTAATTTCGGCTACTTGTATTTTCTTCATAAAATACCTCACCAATGAATCATCAGGGTCGCTAATCCAGCTAACTCCAATGATTCCTATACTGTTTTTATTTTTTTCTACATGACTGATTACCTCAGGATTAGATTTAACAGCGAAACAATTTTCACCTAAATCTTTTCCTAAATGAAGGCTGTCTTTAAGCATGCGGATTGCGCCGGATGCAGGATTATCGAAAACTACCTGAATGGCACCTTGTTTATTTTTCGGGTTGATTTGACTCCAATCATTAATTTTTCCGGATAAAATTCCGGCAATTTGTTCAACAGTAAAAATTGTGTCTTTATTTTCCGGATGAAGTATAAAGCCAACTGCATCGTACGCAATTTTAATAGCTCTTGATCTGGCAATCTTTTGTTCTTTAAGAATGGCCTCTTCTTCATTCGACATTTTCCTGGTAATAATAGCAGCTCTTGCTGAATCCTGAAGAACCAGGTTTATTGCATTCTGTTCGTTTGTATAAATAATATTGAGTTCGGCATTTGGGTATAATTCTTCAAATACTGCTTCTTCTGCTTCAATAATAGGTTTAAGACTTTCATCACAACTAATATTGATTTCACCACTTGTGGTAGTATCAGTAGTCTTGTTGTTTGATTCATTATTACATGAAGTCAAAGCAAACAATAATATGTAGATACAAAGTATGTTTTTCATCTTTTAAAAATCCTGATTAATCTGATAACACCATAAGTGAACAATCCAATGCAAATAACAAGTTTTCCTGTTTCCCCTAAATTATGAAGAACTGGATAGAAGTAGAACAGAATACCAATGACCATATACATAACGGCCATAATTGCTGAAAAATACCTCAGTAATTGGCTTACGGTTTTTTCTCTTTGCTCTCTGATATTGTTTACTTCTTCGCTCATATACAAATATAAAGAAGCCTGAACCGGAATTGGAGATAAAATCGAAAGATTCGATTCAGCAACAAAACTTGTTCAGGCTTATAATTAGTTTAATTGGAAACGGATAGGTAATGTGAATTTCACATAAACCGGTTTACCGTTTTGTTTACCTGGAGTCCATGCCGGCATTGATTTAACAACACGAATGGCTTCTTCATCTAAACCCCAACCAAGTTTTTTACCCACTTGTTCGATTTGAGAGATTTTTCCATCAGCACCAACTACGAAACTAAGAATAACTTTACCCTCAATACTGTTTTCACGAGCTAGAGGCGGATATTGTATATTTTTTCCAAGGTACTTATACATTTCTTCAGTACCACCTGCAAATTCTGGCATTTGCTCAGCAAAAGTCATAATTTCCGGTGCAGCGTCTCCGTCTCCGTTTCCTTCAACAAGACTTTGGTCAACACCATCATCACTACCTTCTACAGTTGCTGTACCAGCATCTTTGTCCTTCATATCATCTTGAGCTGGTGGTGGTTCATCATCTGGAACTTCCTGATCGGGTTTAATTTCCGGTGGAGTGAACTTAACCGTACTCTTCAATGGAGGAGGAGGCTCAGTTGGAGGAGGTGGTGGTTCATTTTTATCAATTGGTGGTGGTTCTTCGAGGGTATTCACCTCAGTAACTTTCACCACGTTTTCTTTCGGGATTTTTGATTTGATATAGTTGATAATAACCGGAGCCGAAATACTTGTTGTAAAAAGTACGATAGATAAAACAATTCCTTTTAAAGTATTGGTATCACCATTCTTTCTTAATACATAAGCACCATAAGCTTGGTTACGGCCTTGAAATACCAGATCAACCCATTTATTATCGAAAATATTAACTTTTGCCATGATTTGATCTATTTATTTAACGGCCGCTGTTTTAATCAATTCACGCTCCACATCTGTAATATCCACGATTGCGTATCTACCAATATTGCAAATTAACATCTCATCAAGGATATCAACCAAATTTCTGTATTTGGCTTTATCATCGGCTTTGATTACTACAATTAAACCTTCTTTTTCATTTTTAATTGCAGCCACATTTGCACGCATGGTTTCTTCCGTAATCTTATTCATGCGGAACATTTCTTTATAAATAGGAATTGAATCGAAATTATTTTTACCTGCTTTTTCGAACAACCCTCTATTTTTTTCTAACAAAGTGGCTCTGATACCTGCTTTACTGAAATCAGTAATAACCGGGGTTTCAGGTTCACCTGTTGTTTCGTTGATGAAATAGTACACTATTTTATCATTTTCAGTAAGTAATACTGTAATAGCCTGTGAAGCTTTAACTTTTTGGATGTCTTCAACTTTAACTTCCTCCTTCTTCACCGGCATATTAATTTCCATGGTTTTTGGCTTATTCATGGAAGTAGTCAACATAAAGAATGTAATCAAAAGGAAACCTAAATCTACCATGGGAGTAAAATCCACACGGGTCGACATTTTCTTACCTTTTGGTTTACCGCCTTTTTTATGGCCACCGCCACCGCCACCTTCTATTTCTGCCATCGTCTTGTTGTTTATTCTATCGGTTCTGTCGACAGATTGGTGATGAAATTAAAACGGTTTACTTTTTTATCCTGTAAAGTGGAAATCACTTGTTTAACAATTGGGTAATTAGTTTCTTGGTCACCTTTGATGGCAACTCTTACCTTATTATTTGCTAAACGCGATTGCCAGATCCAGTCGGCGAGTTCATTATTTAATGAATCCGCAGGAATTCCCGATTGAGTAAATTTACTTCTTTCATCAGCTTTCAAAGCCAGCAATTGTTTTAATTGTCCAAATGGAACACCAAAACTCGACATCAAAGAGAAACTTTTGATTTCATCATTTGTAAAAGTTGTTTGGTATTTTTTACCCATTTCCTGAATCAATTTTTCTTTGTATTGCTGTCCTTCCAGAGCGAAGAATACGCGTCCATCACCGGCAATGGTAATGGTCATAATATCAACATCCGGAAGTAAAACTTCTGCTACTGATGAAGGTGCATTTACTGTCACCGGTTCATCCGGTTTGAACTGCGTTGCGAGCATAAAAAAGGTGAGAAGCAGGAACGCTACGTCTGTCATAGCGGTCATGTCCACCGATGTACTCTTACGCGGTACTTTAACCTTTGGCATAATTATTAATCTTTTTAGGGTTTTTCAACCCGGTTAATTCTAATTCCGATTATTTGTGCTTTTCAGCGAAAGTTTGAACAATGCTAAATCCAGCCTCGTCGATAGTGTATGTAATCTTATCGATTTTAGTTGTGAATACATTGTACATGATAATAGCTACAGCAGAGTTACCAATACCCAAAGCTGTATTAATCAAAGCCTCAGAGATACCATTTGCTAAACCTACTGAATCCGGCGCACCACCAGTACCTAAAGCCGAGAACGCTTTAATCATACCGATAACCGTTCCTAATAACGCGATCAAAGTTGAAACTGAAGCCATGGTTGCGATAATTACCAAGTTCTTTTCTAACATAGGTAATTCTAATGTTGTAGCTTCTTCTAATTCTTTTTGAATAGCCAAAACTTTCTGGTCTTTATCCATACCGGTTGCTACTTCCATTTCTTTGTATTTGTTCAAACTTGATTTAACAACGTTTGCAACAGAGCCTTGTTGTTTGTCACATTCTGCGATTGCAGCATCAACATTACCTGCAGATAAATGACCTTGTACTCTTCTTACAAATTGTTCAGCACTACCTTTTCCTTGTGCTTTTCCAATAGTTAAGAAACGCTCGATTGAGAAAGTGATACTCATTAAAACCAATGATAATAAAATTGGTACGATAAATCCACCTTTGTAGATTAATCCTAATACGTGTCCAACACCTTCTTCAACCGGATGATTGTTTGAATCTCCACCTTGAAAATTTGATGAATTACCTAATACGAACTTGTAAATTAGGATACCGGTGATTACCAGAATTGGAATAGCGAAAGAAGCGAATTGACTTTTCAATACGCTTTCTTTTTTTGGAGCTGCTACCTTGTTCATTTTTGTTTAAATTATATTGTTTAGTTGTTTACAAAAAAAGTCTTTTTTAAGGGAAATGCAAGCCAAATATATCGAATTAATCATTCAATAACATTTGCCAAGCTTAACGAGTCATTAGTTAAATAAGTCTGTTAACATTCCCGGCAATATACCCAGAATCAAACTTAAGCCAATACATAACCACATAACTAATTGATAAGTCAATGGATTTTCGATTTGGGTTTCATTCGCAGGTTTGCCATACATAGCTAAAATTACCTTGAAATAGTAGTATATACCTATGATAGAGTTGATGATAGCTATTAAAACAGTGTAGAAGTATCCGTTTTGTAAAGCTTCTGTAAAAATGAAAAATTTGCCAAAAAATCCCGCAAATGGCGGTATTCCGGCGAGGCCTAACATGGCAATCGACATACAAGCAGCCAGAATGGGATTCTTTTTACCCAATCCATTAAAAGCATTGATTAGTTCTGAACCTGTTGATTTAAATACAGGTAAAGCAATAGCAAATGCTGCAATGGTTGACAATGCATAAGCCGCGCTGTAATATAATAATGCTGATGCAGGGAAGGATTTACTGCTTAAAATCAACAACATCATATAACCTGCATGAGATATCCCTGAAAAGGCCAATAGTCTTTTGAAATTATCCTGAGCCAATGCAGATAGGTTTCCTGTGAATAATGTCAGAATTGTAACAATTAACAATATCATATCAGAAACACCTGTTCCATAAGTGAAGGTTGCTGTCATTAATCTGTAGAAAGCGGCAAAACCTGCAACTTTAACCAAAGTACTCATGAATGCAGTTACCAAAGCAGGTGAACCTTCATATACATCCGGTGCCCAAAAATGAAAAGGTGCAGCTGATACTTTAAACAACATCGCAAATAATATCAAACTCATTCCTGTTATAAACATTGGAGACAATGTTTCACTTTGAGTGATATAAGAAGAAATCTGACTAATATGAAAAGAATGAACAGCTCCATAAACCAACGCAATTCCAAATAATAGAAAAGCAGAAGCAAAAGAACCCATCAGGAAATATTTGAAACCTGCTTCATTTGATTTTACATCAAATCGTTTACTTCCGGCCATTGCATATAGTGCAATACTCAAGGTTTCAATTCCTAAAAATAACATAACCAAATTAGCAAAACTAACCATCATCAATGCTCCACATAAAATGAAGGTCATGATGGAGATATAATCACTTATTTGATTTTCTTGGTCAGCATAGAACTCAGAAGCCATCATGAATATTAAAATGGTAATAAAAATTGCTAATCCACCGAAACCAACTGAAAATTTGCTTACTTCAAGCATATCTCCAAAATAAGTTTGAGGATGATTCCAATCTTGTAAATTCAATCCAAAAACAATAGCTAATCCAATAACCATTGCCGGAATTATTATTTTACGAAGGTTTAAAACCTCCAATAACATGGCAGCAAATCCTAATGCCGAAGTATATATAAGTGTATTCACAATTATTATTTTAGAAGGTTATCAATTGCAGGTTGAGTTAATTCAAGTATTGGAGCCGGGTATAATCCAAAAATGAATATCAATAAGGCAATACTAATTAATACAGCTTTTTCATTCCATAACAAATCGGTAAAAACAGGAATTGATTCGTTAACCGGTCCTGACATTACATTTTGGAACATTCTTAACATATAAACTGCGCCAAGAATAATAGTTAGACCGGCAAATACGCTTAACCATGTATTGTATTCAAAAACACCATACAATAAAAGGAATTCACCTATGAAACCATTGGTTAATGGTAAAGCAACAGAGCCTAATACAATAATCAGAAACCATGTTGCAAATTGTGGAGCCTGATTTCTAATGCCTCCAAGGTTTTCAATTTGTAATGTTCCAGTTCTGTTTAAAATGATATCAGCACAAAAGAATAAACCCACAACATTTATACCATGAGCCAACATTTGTACCAATCCACCTTGCATACCTTGTTGGGTAAAACTAAATATACCAGCAGCAATTAATCCTACGTGTGCAATTGATGAATAAGCGAATAGTTTTTTCAAATCTCTTTGCATGATGGCAATGATTGAAGCGTAAACTATTCCAATTACTGAGATTGTAATTACAACAGATTGCCATTCTTTAAATCCATCAGGTACAATTGGAAGTAACCATCTTAATAAACTATAAGTTCCCATTTTAAGCATGATACCAGAAAGTAACATGGTTCCCTGAGTTGGAGCTGATTTATAAGTATCAGGCTGCCAGGTGTGGAAAGGGAAAATTGGAATTTTAATTGCAAATGCTACAAAAAACAACCAAAACAACCAGGTTTGGTTACAAGAACAACTCTTAATGGTACTTAAAGTATTCCAATCTAAAGAATGATTAGGAGTCATTATGTATAGGAACAAGAATCCAAATAACATCAATAAACTTCCTGCAAGGGTGTAGATAAAGAATTTGAGCGTAACTTTTGCTCTGTTTTCATCACCCCAATTAAAGGCAATAAAGTAAATTGGAATCAAAGCCAATTCCCAGAAGATATAGTAAACAAATCCATCTAAAGATAAGAACACTCCGTTTAATGCAAATTGCATAAACAACATCAGTGCGTAAAAAATATGCGGACGATTTGTTTCTCTATTGAATCCACTTAGAATAATTAGTGGCATCAATAAATTAGTTAAAATCACCATTAATAAACTAATTCCATCAACACCAAAGTGAACATTTATATTTGGTTTTTGAACCCATGGGGCACTAAATTCAAATGCTTCAGCACCATTAGCTTTAAACACAGTATAAGAATAAACTGTTAAAGCCAATTGTGCTATGCTAAATATGAAAGCCAAAACACGGGAAGCATTTCCTTTTGAAAACAACAAAAGGATTGATGCAAACAAGGGTATAAATAATAGGTCTAAGCTTAACATTACTGAATTATTTGAATGAATAAGAAAACAACCACGCTAATTACCATGGCAAAAACATAAAATCCTGTATTTCCTGTTTGAATTAAACGATAAGTTCTACCGGTAACATCAACAATGAGTGCACTCAGGTTCACTAGCATATCTATGATAAGTTTATCAAACAAAACAAGGAACAAATCACTTAAAACTTTAAATGGTTTTACAAATACTGCATCATAGAATTCATCAACATAAAATTTATTGGAAACCCATTTACTGATTCCACTTAACTCTGAATCATTTTCAGGTATTACTTTTTTGCTGATGTATAAACTCCAGGCATAACCGATACTAATTAAAGCAGCGATTGTTGCTATTCCCATTAACATCCACTCTGTTGAATGACTGTGTTCATGAGCTGCTTCTACCAATGTTTTCGAATCGGCAAAAACAGGAGCTAAGAATGCTTTAAACGAATGAACCTTGCTTAAAACAGCTGGAAGTCCAATAAATCCACCTACAATTGAAAGCACTGCTAAAACCATTAAAGGAATTGTAATGGTTGCTGGTGATTCATGTAAATGATGTTTTTGTTCTTCAGTTCCTCTGAACTCTCCATAGAAAGTTAAGAAAACAAGGCGGAACATATAAAAAGCAGTAATCATCGAACTGATGCTTAATAAAATCCAAACGATTTTATTGTGTTCGAATGATGCAGCTAAAATTTCATCTTTTGAAAAGAAGCCGGCAAAAGGAAAGATTCCTGAAATAGCCAATGAACCAATTAAAAATGTGATAAAAGTAACCTTGGTGTATTTTCTCAAGCCACCCATATTTCTAATATCCTGTTCGCCACTCATGGCATGAATTACACTACCTGCACCTAAGAATAACAATGCTTTAAAGAATGCATGAGTTAAGACATGGAACATTCCACTTTCAAAAGCACCTAAGCCTAAAGCCGCAAACATTAATCCTAATTGAGATACTGTTGAATAAGCCAATACTTTTTTAATATCATTTTGTTTGATACCAATGATTGCTGCAAATAATGATGTTGCAACACCAATAACCAATATGATTTCTAAAGTAAATGGAGCCAGCACAAATAAGATATTAGAACGAGCTATCATATAAATACCTGCAGTTACCATTGTAGCAGCGTGAATCAATGCTGAAACTGGAGTAGGACCTGCCATCGCATCAGGTAACCAAGTGTATAGAGGCAATTGAGCACTTTTACCAGTTGCTCCTACAAATAATAGGAGGGTAGTTAAAACCAAAATGCCTGAACCTTTTTCCATGGTCATAGCAGATTGATTTACGATTCCGTAATCCAATCCACCAAAATAAAACACCAACATGAACATGCCTAAAAGGAAACCTAAGTCTCCAATTCTATTCATGATAAATGCTTTTTTAGCAGCATCATTGTATGCAGGATTTTTAAACCAGAAACCAATTAGTAGGTAAGAACAAAGTCCAACACCTTCCCAACCAATGAACATTACCAGGTAGCTATTACCCATAACAAGCAATAACATGAAGAAAATAAACAGATTTAAATAAGAGAAGAATCTGCTAAAACCTTCATCATGGTGCATATAACCGATTGAATAAATATGAATTAAAAATCCAATTCCGGTTATCACTAAAAGCATCACCAAACTTAATTGGTCGATTAAGAAACCAAAAGTAAGAGATGTTTCTCCAAATTTAATCCATTCATAAACATCGAAATTCAAGGATTTACCACTTGAAAGTCCGTTGAATAAAAAGAGAGAGCAGATAAAAGAAGCTAATATCATCAGACTAGCTATCCAACCGGAAGCATGTCCTAATTTTTTTCCGAACAGGGCTACCACGAAGAATCCGATTAATGGTAATAAAGGAACCATTAAAGCGGGTGTGATAAGCGGTGTTAATTCTGTAATATTATTCATGTATACTTATCTAAAATTACCTACCACTTTAATTTATTCAACACATTGATATCGATACTACCAATATTTCTGTAAATACTTACCATTAATGCCAGTCCTACCGCTACTTCCGCAGCAGCAACTACCATGATAAAGAATACAAAAACTTGTCCTTCTGTATTTCCGCTATAAGCCGAAAAGCTAACCAATAAAAGGTTAACAGCATTCAGCATTAATTCGATACACATCAATATAATAAGTGCATTACGTCTGAATAAAACGCCCATTACACCAATTGAAAATAAAACGGTACTTAATAATAAATACCAGTTTTGAGTTGTTTCAGGACTTTCCATTAGTTCCTTTCTTTTTTAGCTAAAACCACAGCAGCAATCATAGCAGATACAAACAATACAGATGAAATTTCGAATGGAAGAAGAAAATCGGTGAACAATTTCATTCCTACATTTTGCACATAACCAATTTCTGAAACTTCAGGTGCTTTGTAAACACCTAGTTTTTCAGCTTTAATTGAAGCCAATAAAGTAAGCATCAATAAACCACCACTTACGATGGCCATGATTTTGGTTAAATTCGTTTTATGTGGTTCGGTGCTTTTGTTTAGGTTTAATAACATCACCGTAAACAACATTAAAACCATGATGGCACCTGCATAAACAATGATATGAACGATTGCGAGAAATTGAGCATTTAACATTACATAATGCCCGGCAATACTGAAAAAACAAACAATTAAGGAAAGCACACTATAAATAGGACTTCTCGAAAATACTACAAACAAAGCCGAAACAATCGACAGTGCTGAAAGTATATAAAATATCAATTGGGAACTCATGAGTTGATAGGTTTTTGATTAATTGTTGTGAACAATACTATAATCTTTTTTACGCTTGGTGATATCGATTCTTTGGTCAACCGGTTCTACCAAAACATCTTTTCCAAATACGAAACCTCCACGTGAGTAATCGGAAGGAACAATTCTATCTGTAAGATAAATCGCATCTTTTGGACAAGCTTCTTCGCATAAACCACAGAAAATACAACGAAGCATGTTGATTTCATACTTAGCTGCATATTTTTCTTCGCGGTATAAATTTTCTTCTCCTTTTGCTCGTTCAGCAGCATCCATAGTAATAGCTTCTGCAGGACAAGATACAGCGCATAATCCGCAGGCAGTACAATTTTCTCTACCTTCTTCATCACGTTTTAAAACGTGCATTCCTCTGTAAACAGGAGCAAATTCTCTTGTTACTTCAGGGTATCTTAAAGTTGCTTTCTTTTTAAATAAATGTTTGATAGTAATTAACATTCCTGAAAAAATAGCAGGTAGATAGAGTTTCTCAACCCAGTTCATTTCCTTATGAACAACAACTTTTGATCTGTTGGTTAATTGCATGTTGGTTTATTTCCTGTTTTGATTAATTGAAAATTGTTAAAATTCCACCTGTAACAAGCATATTTATGATTGATAGAGGTAATAATACTTGCCATCCAAGTCTCATCAGTTGGTCGTAACGGAATCTTGGGATTGTCCAGCGAACCCACATAAAGACGAAAATGAAGAAGAATATTTTGGTGAACAAAGCACCTACAGATAT
>JBIPMI010000295.1:0-3722 GCA_044369215.1 Bacteroidia bacterium
ATGCAGCAACAGTTAATAACATTGAAGACCAGTTACCTAAATTTAATGCGTTTTGAACGTTTGATTTTTCATCTTTAATAGTTACAAACCAAGTTCCAACGATAGAGAATAATATACCTAAACCACAAATAACCATTGGTAATAAAATTGGAGACATTCCACCAAAATTATCAGCTACAACGATTTCTTGTCCTAATACCATTGTAGCTAAAATAGTAGCAACATAAGAACCAAATAAATCGGCACCCATACCAGCAACGTCACCTACGTTATCACCTACGTTATCAGCAATAGTTGCAGGATTACGAACGTCATCCTCAGGAATACCAGCTTCTACTTTACCTACTAAGTCAGCACCAACGTCAGCAGCTTTTGTATAAATACCACCACCAACACGTGCAAATAAAGCAATTGATTCAGCTCCTAAAGAGAAACCAGTTAAAACTTCAATAGCAGTTTTAACTGTATCAGCACCTAAATCAGCAAATATATTTAAGAATGCAATGAATAATCCACCTAAACCTAATACTGCTAAACCAGCAACACCAAGACCCATTACAGTTCCACCAGTAAATGAAACTTTTAAGGCTTGTTTTAAACTAGTACGAGCAGCTTGAGTAGTACGAACATTCGCTTTGGTAGCTACTTTCATACCAATATAACCTGCAGTTGCAGAGAATACTGCTCCTATAATGAATGAAATCGAAATAATCCAGCTAGAGTGAATTGGTTTGCCATTAATTTCATGAATGGTTCCAGAATAAGCCAATAATGCAGCAGCAATTGCTACGAAAATGCTTAAAACTTTCCATTCAGCTTTTAAAAATGCCATTGCACCATCGGCAATATAACCTGCAAGTTCTTGCATGTTTTTATCACCTGCATCTTGTTTACTAACCCAGGCACTCTTAATGGCCATTACTATCAGGCCAATAATCCCCAACGCAGGGACTAAGTAGATTACATAATCATTCATAAGTATTTATTTTTTTATCAGTATTTATTTTTCAAGCCTGCGAAAATAGCATTTGCCAAACATATTTGTTGCATTGGATTTTTTTAGGTTTTTATTGTTCTGAAATTCAGTGTATTGTAACTATCTATATTTTTGCTAATTAAAGGTAGGTGTAAATTTAATACATGCGATTTACTCTATTTTTTATTTTATTTTTCACCCTAAATAGCTTGTATTCTCAGGTTTTACAAGGCTTTTCGGGTTCTGAGTCTTTAGGCTTAGCTCAAAATGTCATCAATCCTCATTCTGCAGGAAATTTATTTCTTCAACCCGCAGTTCCATTGAATAATTTGGGTTATTATTCTTCCATTTCATCGGTTGTTCCAGCAATTTCAACTTCCTTGTCTGATTTTCAACTTATTTTAGTAAAACAAAACAGGCTTAGTGCCTATAAAATTGGGCTTGTACAGGCAAATGAAGCTCAATTAAGGAAGCAGATTTTTATACTTGGGATTTCAAAAAAAATATTACCTGAATTTTTTATGGGAATCGACCTGCTTTACTTTCATTCAGGTATTCCTGAATATGAATCAGGAAATTTACCAGGTTCTCAATTCTCGTTTTTTTATAAAATTAATTCAAACATTCAGGTGGCTTCGAATTTAGGTTTGATGAAATCATTCAATCCAAAAGAAACCCTTTCCAATTATTACAGACTGAATCTTTCATGGCAATTGGTCCCAAAACTCAAATTTTTATTGATGGCGAAAAAGGAACCCGATGGCAATTCTGCTGAACAATCTTTTGCTTTTCAGTTTCAAAAACCAGAATCTTCATTTTATATCAACTCTGGAAGTTTTATAAATCGACCAGAATTTTGCTTTGGATTAGGTTTTAAATACAATCAGCTGGATTTTAATTTTTCTAATTCTTATAGAAAATATTGGGGATTGAGGTTTGCTTGTTCTATTCAATATTTTATTGGAGCTCAATAATATGAAACAAAATATATTGTTGATTTTTCTTTTGATAAAGAGTTTAAATTCTTTTGGACAGATTTCTTCAAATAATAATGATTGGGAGAATATGATTAAAAATCATCCTGATTTTTTAGCTGATGCCAATTTACAACAAGATTTAATTTTGAAGTTAGAACACTTATCTAACCATCCAATTTCATTAAACAATTGTAATGAAAAAGATTTGATGGAAATTCCATTTGTTAATTTGTTTGATGCTCAATTGATTATTCAACATAGAAATAAAAATGGTGCTTTTTTATGTATAGAAGAATTAGTTGCTGTACATGATTTAAAAATGGAACAAGTCCGCTGGATTCGACATTTTGTATTTGTTGAAAAAAGGGTGTTTTCGGCTTTTAAAATTAAAGATGGAAATAGTGATTTAAATTCAGAACTTACCTTAACCCGAATGCTCAAATCGAGTGATGTAGAATTGTTTCCCAATCAATATTTTCATGATTTGATTAAATTTAAATTGAAACTATCTGAAAATTGGCATTTGGGTTTTAATCTTGAAAATGATGCCGGTGAAAAATATACAAAATTAAAAAATGGAGTTTTTGATTTTAGAAGTTTTCATGTTTATTATCAGGGTAAAACGCGTATTAAAAGAATTGCTTTTGGCGATTATCGTTTGCATTATGGGCAAGGCTTAGGGCTTGGATTGGGTTTTGCTCCAGGTAAAGGTGCTCAGGTTTTAAATGCCATTCGTTTTAATGATGGAATTAACAAATTCAGCTCTTTTGATGAAAACCGATTTTTTAGAGGAATGGCTTTTTCTTATGATTTTAAATTGTTCGATTTGGATGTGTTTTGTTCCTATAAAAACAAAAATGTTAGTTTAGTTTCTGATACACTTTTGCAAGGTTCAATTTATGAAACGGGTTTGCATAGAACCGAATCTGAATTAGCAAAAAAGAATAAATTATCTGAATATTTAGTTGGATTGCATGCAGCATTTCAAATCAAAAAAATAAAATTTGGTTTACTCGCTTTGCATAGAAAATTGTCCGATAATTTGGTTGAAGATAAAGCTAAGCCCTATCAATATTGGAATGAAAGTGCTTCAAATTATTTTTTAACAGGAATTAATAGTAGACTAAATTATAAAAACTTGCTTTTTGCTTCTGAGTTAACTTTTGATTCTTATCAAGCTCATGCAGCCCAAATTACAGGACTTATTGCATTAGATTCAAAACTTGATTTTGTTTTTTTATTAAGAGATTATTCCAAAAATTATAATAATCCTTTTGCCAATGGAATGAGTGAATGGGCAAATCAAAATGAACAAGGATTGTATTTTGGAGCCTCCTATAAACTAACAAGGAATTTAAGTTTGTCTGCTTTTTGTGATTATTATTTGGCAAACTGGTTGAAATATAGGTTTCCAACTAGAAAATGGGGATTAGATTATTTTACAGAATTAAAATACGAACTCAGAACTGGACTCAAAACCGGAATTAGAATAAGAAGTATAAGTTCAGAAGAAAATCAGGATAATTCTATTAATCCCATTATTTCTAATCAGTTAAGGTGTTTTCTTCAATTTAAAATCCTTAAAAATATTGAATTATTAACCAGATACGATTTAAACTCAAAATCGGGTGTTTCAGTTTCTAGATCAAATTTATTTATTGAAGAATTAGAGTGGAAATTGAAAAAAATAAGCTTCAATATTCGATACTCAATTTTTACTTCAGATATAAATGGACCTTTATTGTATGCAACAGAATCGGAATTAAATG
>JBIPMI010000048.1:0-12260 GCA_044369215.1 Bacteroidia bacterium
GGTTACCTACCGAAAGACAGGCAAACATTGATGTTTTCGGCAACAATGCCACCTAAAATCAGAACATTAGCCAACAAAATTTTACATGAACCTGAGCAGATAAGTTTATCTATTTCAAAACCAGCAGCGGGAATCAATCAACTGGCTTACATGACATATGATGGACAAAAGCTTCCATTGATTCACCATTTATTCAAAGAAACATCTTATCAAAGTGTTATCATATTTGCATCAACAAAGGAGAAGGTAAAAAATCTTCAATTTGAATTTAAACAATTGGGCTTAAAGGCAAAATCCTTTCACTCCGACCTTGAACAAAAGGATAGAGAGGAAATCATGAATGAGTTCAAAAATAAAAAGCTGAACATCATTATTGGTACAGATATTTTATCAAGAGGAATTGATGTTGATGGTGTTGATTTGGTTGTAAACTTTGATGTTCCGCCGGATCCTGAGGATTACGTGCATAGAATTGGAAGAACAGCCAGAGGGGAATCAACCGGAACAGCTATAACTTTTATCAATGAAAAAGACCAAAGACGTTTTCATCAGATTGAACAATTGATAGAAAGAGTTTTGGAGAAAAGTGGCTTGCCTGAACATTTGGGAGCTGCACCGGAATATCAACCTGAAAAAAAACAGAGTTCTGGATTTAAAAAGAAATTCAAACCAAATTTTAAAAGAAATCCTAAAAAACCATCTTAATACAATTATGAATGAATATCCAACTTATACAAGGGCACAACTTGCATTAAGAAATGGACAGGATAAGCCCGAAATCTGGGTAGCCTTTGAAGGTAAAATTTACGATGTAAGTAAAAGTAGGTTATGGCGTGATGGCAAACATTATGAACATTGGGCAGGCCAGGATTTAACTCCGGAATTAGCAGATGCACCACATAATAAAAATGTATTTGACAAATTTGAACAAGTAGGGATTTTGATTTAATTTCAACCATCATCAATTTTATTCCTGATAAAGTAACAATTGTTCCTTTTTATTAATTTGAAGCAATCTAATTTTGCATCATCAATTACAAAAAGTAAAACAATTAAAACAGATGGATAGATTAGTTGCAGCTTTAAAAGCTAATGAAAAAACAATCGTTGATGTAAGAACTCCAATAGAATTTATGGGAGGACATGTTTCTGGAAGTATTAATATTCCTTTGATGGAAGTTCCTGATAGAATTGAGGAATTTAGAGGAAAAGAAAATCTGGTTCTTTGCTGCGCATCAGGTGGAAGAAGCAGCCAGGCTGCGGCATTTTTGCAACAGCAAGGCATTGAATGTCAGAATGGTGGTGGCTGGACGAGTGTAAATTATTTATTGAATCAATAAGAATATGTTAAATACAATCAAATCAATTTTAGGCATGGGTCCTAAAGCCGACTTCGCAGAATTACTTGCTAATGGTGGAATTATAATTGATGTTAGAAGTAAATCTGAATTTGGAGGAGGTCATGTTAAAGGTTCGATAAATATTCCTGTTGATCAACTTGCAGGCAACTTAAAGAAACTAAAAGACAAGGATCAGCCAATAATCACCTGTTGTGCTTCCGGTATGAGAAGTGCCAGTGCAAAAGGAATTTTAAAAAGTGCAGGATATACAAATGTTCACAACGGTGGAAGCTGGATGAACATGAGAAAATTCGAAAAATAGATGAACAATTTTATTCTACAAGTTTACCGAAACTGGAGTTTCACCAGAATCCTTGGATTAATTATGACTACTACCATTAGTATTCAACTAATCATAGACAAAAACTGGATGATGTTACCCATTCTGGCATTTTTATGGTACCAGGTAATTATGGGCAAAGGTTGTTTTGGTGGCACTTGTGCAATTCCTCAACAAGATAATAAATCAAAAAATGACATTTAACGAAATCATTAATTCAGAAAAGCCGGTACTTGTAGACTTTTCAGCAGAATGGTGTGGCCCATGTAAAATGATGGGACCCATTCTTAAAGAACTTGCAGGCCAAATTGGAGATACAGCCAGCATTATTAAAGTTGATGTTGATAGAAATCCATCTGCGGCACAAGCTTACCAAATACAAGGTGTACCAACTCTCATCATCTTCCAAAAAGGAGAAATTAAATGGAGACAATCAGGAGTTGTTCCTGCCAATCATTTGAAACAAAAAATTGAGCAATTTGCTTAAGGAAATTAGCAAATTAGTTTTCGATTTTTCAAAGAAACATTCATTTTAATCATATAAGATGAATGTTTTTTTTACTCTTAAATTTAGAGATATTGCGAAATAATAAAGATAATTAAACTAAAAAACATGAATAAATATATCAGTCTATTTGTTGTAATTCTTGTTACAACAATCACATTTGCAGCTTGTCAAAACGCTACGGGAACTAAAACCGGAGGAGGAAAAGTTAGTGCTGCAGAATTTAAGAAACTCATTGAGGAAGATAAAAATGCTCAAATAGTGGATGTGAGAACACCCGAAGAGTTTTCGGAAGGCCATGTTAAGGGCGCTCAAAATTTGAACATTAACAGCAATGCTTTTGAAGACGGTGTTAAAACTTTAGACAAAACCAAAACTGTTTATGTGTATTGTTTATCTGGAGGAAGAAGTAGTTCAGCAGTTTCATATTTAAAAGAGCAAGGATTTAAAACTATTTATGAAATGCCCGGTATTATGAAATGGAGAGCAGAAGGATTTGAATTGGAAGCAGGAGCCGGAGCAGAAAAATCAGCGGATTCTGGACTTACAATGGATGCATTTAAAAAACTAGTAAGTGATAAAGAATATGTATTGGTAGATTACAATGCAGTATGGTGCAAGCCATGTAAGCAATTGGCTCCAATAGTTGAAAAGATCAGCCAAGACAAAGCCGACAAACTAAAACTACTTAAAGTAGATGCTGATGAAAACGCTAATCTTTTACAAAGTATGGGGATTGATGCAATCCCGGTTTTACAACTATACCACAATGGTGAAAAAGTATGGGAGCACAAAGGACTAATAGACGAGAAAACCATACTCGCTGAAACTAAACTGTAACACCGCGATTCAACGCGGTGCCCCCAATACGCAGTATTGGGGATAGAATCCAATACGCAGTATTGGTATAACCTACAACACCGCGATTTATCGCGGTGATACTGCTCACCTCGGTTAACTGAAGAGACACTAAAGTAAACAGAGTTAACAATACTAGTAGCTCAAAAAAGTAGTTTTCTAAGGATAACCCCAAAAACCTCCATCTAAGAGGTTTTTTTGTTGTTATGGTTTGAAGTTTAAAAAATCATTCATCCAATAAAATCAGGTACTTCAATGAAACTATAGAATTTGATTTAAAAAAATTTGGCACATCAATTTTAGGTTTTAAAATTTGGGTTAATGGAGAATAAAAAATACACCCGAATCAGAGGAATGAGAGCAAATTGGTGGAATTATGAATCAAATGCTGCTTATTTTATAACAATCAGAACAGATTGGAATTCACCAAAATTTGGATACATAGAAAATAAAAAAATGTATTTAAATGAGTATGGAAAAGAAGCCGAAAAACTATGGAAGGAAATACCAAATAAATTTGATTTTGCAGAATTAGGAATATGGGTTTTTATGCCGGATCACATGCATGGCATCATCTATATAACAAAAGACGAACGCTCAATGAATCCAACAAATGAAGTAAATCTGAATGAACTAGAGGACCAATCAATTAATGGCGGCTTTAGTGGCAAAAAAAATCCTATGTTACTAAAAAGTCTTGGTACTATAATAAGGTGGTATAAAGCAAGAGTAAGCATAGAACTCAGAAAGATAAATCCTGCCTTCGCCTGGCATACTCAATACTACGATAGAATCATCAAAGATGGAGAAGACATCCAATACGTAGAACGCTATATCATCAACAACCCACTCCACTGGTAGTAACACCGCGATTCATCGCGGTGCCCCCAATACGCAGTATTGGGGTTAAAATGCCAATACGAAGTATTGGACCACCTACAATACGAAGTATTGGACCACCTACAATATGAAGTATTGGTAACACCTACAATACGCAGTATTGGCGCAACCACAAGAGGAAGTTTTGAGAATACACAAAAAAACGCAGTATTAGCCCACCAACAATACGAATTTTTTAAAAGCCACTAAAATTAAAAGAGCATATAAGTAAAGTTGAAGAAAACAAAACTTTGTTGCGTGTAAAACAAAGTTTTGTTTAAGTGGCTTTGCGTAGTAGTGCTTGCCTCTAAGTAGCACTGCTTTTTAACAACGAGTACAGACGCGTTACTACTAGCACCGCTCGGTAACAACAAGCACCGCGATGAATCGCGGTGATACTGCTGTGCACTAAAGAGGCACGGGGGAGTAAACCTAAACAAACAACATGTGAGTACCTAAAACAGAACCTTGTTTGTAAAAGTCACCAACTGTTATTACATCATCAACACCTTCATATAAATCTTCCTTTTTGTAATGGAACATATCCATAGCTAATTTACAAGCCCACAATTTAACACCTGAAGCAGTTAGAATATCTAAAAACTCATGTACATCAGGCATATCAATTCTTTCCATTTCTTTTTTCATCATGCTAGTTGCCAAAGCCTCCATACCGGGCAAACCACCCAACATTGTTGGCATATGCATAGCAGGATTACCAACTGTTGCAACGTGTAAATGTTCCAGTTTTTTCTTGTGCACTGCTTCCAATCCAAAGAATGTAAAGAATATTTCTGCTTCAATACCTTCCATTCTTGCTCCATTAGCCAATACAAAAGCTGCATAAACATTTTCTAAAGTAGCTTTTGATAAGATGATCATCATCTTTTTTATTTCACCGTTATACTCACTCATTTTACTGATTATTAAAGGTACTTAATTATAAACAACTGGCTGGTTTTGGAATACCTGCAATTTTACTTGCTGTTTTAAGCGGTCCTTGTGGAAACAACGCATAAAATTCTTTGATATCAACCACATTACTCTTTCCAATTTTTCTAATACTGATAGGTAATTCAGCCTTAAATTCTCCTTGTAAATATTTCAAAACATCCCAATGTCTTTCACCTAAAGTGATGTTATTTTCTTTTGCGATTTCTTCGCCAACTTCGGTAGTCCATTCACTAAAGTTTTTAAGATAACCTTCTTCATTTACCTGAATGGTTTTTCCTGCATATTGCTTTTCCATAATTATAATTTTTAAAGTTGTTTTTATTAATGTTCGTAATCTTTTCCTGCTTCAGACATTGTTGCTGAAACAAATGGTATGTGAGTTCCTTTGAGTAACATATTCCAGTAAATCCATCTGAAAGCTAATTTTCCCATGTGGTTCATTCTGCTTTCTTTTAATAACCTTAATGGTCCAACTCCTGGGAATGGGAATGTTCCTTCAACTGGCTCGTGAGAGTAGTTAAAGTCGATTAATAATGCTTTACCACCACCTGTTTCAATGAAACAATTTGCATGTCCGTCGAATTCTTCTTTTAGTGGTTCACCTTTAACAAATCTCAAAATATTTTCAGTGAGAATTTCAGCTTCAAAGTGAGCAACTGAGCCAGCTTTGGAAGCTGGAATATTTGATGCATCGCCAATTACAAATACATTTTCGTGTTTAAGTGATTGAAGACTGCCCTTATTTGTTGGAATGAAATTCAAATCATCACCCATTCCTGATCTTTCTATAACTGCATCACCTTTGTTTGTAGGTACAGTTACCAATAAATCGAACTCTATTTCACGACCACCATAATCAATAATTTTGCGGTTAATAGAATCAACGCTTTCAATAGCAAAATCACTTTCAATTTTGATTCCTTTTTCAGCCAATAAATGGTCAAGAGCTTCGGTTGCTTTAGGTTTGGTAAAAGCTCCACTTAATGGAGTAACAAAGGTAATTTCAACCTTGTCTCTCATGCCTTTATTTTTAAAGTAAGAATCAGCTAAAAACGCAAATTCCAAAGGAGCAACCGGACATTTAATTGGCATTTCGGTAATGTGCACCAATAATTTACCACCGTCCCAGATTCTCAATTTATTTCTAAGAGCCAAAGCACCTTCGAATGTATAAAAATCGAAAACAGAATGATGCCAGGCATTACTCAACATTCCTTCAATTTCTTCAGGAGCAATTTTAGCACCGGTTGCAATGATTAAAATATCATAATGTAAAACATCATCATTGGCCAATAAAACTTTATTCTCTTCAGGTACAATTTTTTGAATACCGGAGCGAATTAAATGCACATCTTTTGGTACAAATTCATCAATGGTTTTTATGATATCCTCAGGAGAATAAATATCAAAAGGTAAAAACAAATAACCGGGTTGGTAGTGGTGTTCTTCTTTTTCATCAATGATGGTAATCTCCCAATCAGGTCTTTTAAGTTCATTGTGAAGGTGATTAGCCATCATAGTACCGGCTGTTCCTGCACCTAAAATTACAAGTCTTTTCATATCCTTAGTTTTGTGATGAAACCGTCTTGATTTCATAAACAAAGCTAGTGTGCATCAGACTACATAATTATGACCAGCCTCAGTTTATAGCTTGATACATCTTACCCTTTTATGTAACAATTGTTACACTTGATAAGAAATAAAATAAAAAACTTTATGCCATTAGAATTCCCACCAAATGGAATCAGGATAGGTTTCATTGATTTCTATTAATTCTCCAATTAATGGAGTACACAGAGGTATTGATTCTGTTTTTGCAAATTTGCTGATTTCCTTTATTGGTTCATTCCAGGGATGCAAGGCCAAGGTAAATTTTGACCAATGCACAGGTAAAAGAACTTTGGTGTTTAAATCCTTACCAGCCTGAATTATTTCATTTGGCATCATATGAATATAAGGCCAGTATTTATTGTATTGACCACATTCCAATATGGCAAGATCAAAACCTCCAAACTTATCTGCTATTTTAGAAAAAGTACTGTCATAACCACTATCGCCACCAACAAAAATCTTAGTATTATTAGTTTCTAATACAAATGATGACCATAAACTTTGCATACGTTTTAAACCACGACCTGAAAAATGTCGGGCAGGAGTTGCCGTAATTTGAATACCGGAATCGATTATGGCAGAATCCCACCAATCAAATTCCACAATTCTATCATCCGAAATTCCCCATTTATTTAAGTGAGCACCAACACCTAAAGAGCAATAAAATTTTGTTGAAGTTTCTTTCAACTTTAGAATTGTTTCATAATCAAGGTGGTCGTAATGGTCGTGAGAAATTAAAACCAAATCGATTTTTGGCATATCTTCTACAAAATACCTATTGCTACCTTTATAGTTTCCACCTAAGAAACTTACAGGAGAAGCATTTCCACTAAAAACCGGATCAACTAAAATGCATTTTCCATTTACTTTTAAAAGGTAAGAAGAATGTCCAAACCAAACCATATAAATTCCTGAATCAGGAAGACTTTTTAAATCAGTTCGAATAGCAGGAAGTTCTTTTGGAGGAGCAAGGTTTTGTGGAAAAGAAAGATAAGCTTTAAGAATATCAAAATAACTTGTGCCTTCAGCTAAATCAGGTGTAAGAATAAGATTTTGAAAAGAACCATTTTCATAATTTGGTGATTTTTTAATTCTCTCTAAACGTTCACCTGTTGGCAAAGCTCCAAACTGAGGCAGTTGCAGATATAGAATGATAGAAAATATCAAAACAATCATAACAGTTAAAAAATAAAGTAGCATTCGTTTATTCATTTGATGCGAAGTAAATGAATAGCACTATAAATTTAATAAAACTGGTTAAACCCATTTAAAATTAAGCACAATCTTCACAAGGATTAGTAAATCTTTGATGAATTTGATTTATTCATTCTCACCCGTTTTTTATTCTACTAATATCTCTAGCTATTTCAGATATTCCCAAAAGATTTCCATCTTCATCTTCTATTGATGAAAGAGTAATAAATAACGGAACAAAAGTACCATCCTTTCTTTTTCGATTTAATTCAAATGTTTCACTAATTTTTGTTAAAGAACCAAGCTTAGAAATAAATTCAATTTCAGCGTTAACATTATCGGCAGGAATTAATTCATAAATTGTTTTCAACTCAGCCTCTTTAGCTGTATACCCATAAATTTTTTCAGCACCATTATTCCATGAAGTTATTAATCCTTCTGCATTTAGAGAAATAATTGAATCCTCAGTAGAATCAACTAAAAAACTAATAAACTGATTTCTTTCGCTTGGGATTTTTTTGCTGGTTATATCATAACAAATTACATAAAACTGGTGAATTTCGCCATGTTCATTTTTTATAGGAATAATTGTTGTCGAAAGCCAAATTAAACTTTTATCCTTACAGCTATTTTTAATTTCTCCAGTCCAAATTTCTCCTGTTAAAACTGCCCTCCATAACTCTTTCCAAAATTGAACTGAGTGAAAATTTGAGTTTAAAATTTTATAAGTAAAGCCAAGAATTTCATTTCTTTCGTAGCCAAATTGTTTAATAAAATTCTCGTTTACATCAAGTATTACGCCTGATATATCTGTTGTTGATACAATTGCTGATTTATCTAATGCATTTTTATATTCAGTTAATTGCTTATTAGTAGCAAGTAATGAATGTTTAAATTCCTCTTTGCTTATACTCTCATAAATTGAGCGAATGGCAAAACTTAAATTTCGCATTATTCTTTCAAGAATCTCTATTTCATGCTCATCAAAAGCATTTTCAACAGAGGAGTAAATGCCAACTATTGCGTTTTTAGTATCATCAAACTTTAAATTTAGTGCGATAGATGATTTAATTCCGAACTGAGATGCTCTTTCTTTCCAAATTGAACAATCAGGATTTGAAAGAGTATTATTTATTACTCTTGTTCTATTGGTTAAAATTGATTGAGCTGTTGGACCCTTTAAAACATTTTTATCGGAGAAATCAATAATTAAGGTATCAGCATATTCAGAATCACCCCAAACAAATTGCGGAATCAAAACTAATTTAAGTAAATCATTCTGTTCAAACCAAGAAAACCAAGCTAACTTATACTTCAACTTTTCAAGAATGAGATTAAAAACTTCATTTAAGAGTTTCATTTCATCCTTTTCCCTTAAAATAATATCATTTACTTCATTTAAAAGCAGAAGTTCTGAGTTAATTTTAAAAAGATTCCATTTGTTAGCAGTATTAAGTTGCTCTGATGCAGAATAGCGTAAATTCAAAGAAACATTTTCTGCTATTCTTTCTAAAATTTGAATTTCATGAAAATCGAATGGTTTATCGTAAATCGAACAAATATTTAAAATTCCAAATCCTAAGGAACCAAAATTTACCGGAATAAAAATTGCATTTGATATCCCTGCTTTTTTAAGAATTAAACTATTGTTTGAAATATTGGGAAAATCACTTTTATAATTTTCGTGTAAAGGAATTTTAACTTTTAAAGATTCTACGAATGGATCGAATGCCTGATTAAAAAACTTAAAATCTAAATTTAAATCATCAATTAATTTTGAAAGTCCTGCTTTACTTAATGGCTTTAAATGAGTATATTCTCCATCCTCCTGAGAAAATAGTCCGCACCAGGCTAAATGGTATTTTCCCTCATCAATAATGGTATTACAAACCAAATCCAATAAGTCTGTTCCATCAATACCGGTTCTAAGTATATCGTTTATCCTATTTAGTAGATTTAATTCCTTGTTTGCTTTGATTAATTTTTGTTCTGTTATGGAAAGGTCTTTACCAATACAAACTAAACTTTTGTTACGAATAGACCAATAAGCAGACCAAAGTATAAATAAACTCTGACCGTTCTTTTTTAGAAAATTTCCTTCAAAATTTACTACAATACCATTTCCTCTTGAAATTGCGTTTTCAATTTCCTTTAATTTATACGCTTCTAAATCAACAAAATCTTTAAACTTTTTTCCAATCATATCATCCAATTCAAAACCGGTTAAACTGCAGGTTGCAAGGTTAACTTTTGTACAAAAACCTTCTGCACTAACCTCAATCAGCATATTTTCATTAGAATCTTGATTGTTATTAAGAGAGTAGTTTTCGTTTGCCATATTAGATTGATATAAGAAAGTAAATCTCTAATCAAATTTAGTTTTTATACGTTTACTTTCATGTAGTTTTTAGCTGTTTTGTATCATTTGATTTTAACATTTTTTGTTTTAAAAGAATAATTTTCTTTTTTAGCACTTCTAAAAATATTGTTTTATCTTGAAAACCGCTAGCTATAAACCAAATCGTCGACTATGAACGCAACTGATTATTTCGAAAATTATGCAATAAAACGAACCATTTTACCCATAAGCATTTACTTAGTTCTAACATTTTTAATCTTTTTTATTGGCAGTCAAATTACTGAAGGAGCTCAAAATTACCTGAATCAATCACAGTTAAATTTGGTTAATTCTTTCAAAATTGCAGTTTATATCATGCTTAGTACTATTTGGTTATTTATTATAATTTTTAATAAAAACCTTTTAGAGGTTTCAGCACTACAACAGTTTACCGGAATTTTTAAAACATCTCCTTATCCGGTAATGATTATTCGGGTAAAAGACCAATCAATTTTAACAAGCAGTACTAGTTTAGCCAGAATGTTGGATTATGGAAATAAGGAGATTCTAAGCCTTAATTTACATGATATCGTTTCAGAAAAATCAATTAAAGATTTAGAGTCGAAAAAAAATTCAGAGCTAACCCATGACCAATATTTAAACGAGTTAAATTTTATTGGAAAGGATAGAAATCTGGTAAAATGTGAAGCAAGTCTTTATCCGTTTGAAATATCCGGAAGAGAGTACTTAATTATTCGCTGTAAATCAGACGATGACAAGCATTCTAATGGAATGCCGGCTTTTCATTTTTAGTTTTGCCTAGTTTCCGTTAAACTCAGAAATGGTATGGAATTCTATATCAGGAAAATCTTGTTTTGCATAGGTAACATTCCATTCTGATTCAGCAAAAAATACCGGATTTCCTTCTTTGTCAGATGCAATTGCATGAGCCTTACGAACCATGAATTGTTCCAACATTTTTTTATCCTTACAAGTAATCCAAAATGCCTTATAAAACTTTAATGGCATAAAAGAACATTTTGCACCATATTCATGCTCCAATCTAAACTGAATAACCTCAAATTGAAGGTCACCAACCGTTCCAATTATTTTTCTATGTCCGGGTTCTTGTATAAACAATTGAGCAACGCCTTCTTCACTTAACTGACTAATTCCTTTTTCAAGCTGCTTTGTTTTTAAAGGATCACGGTTTTCCAATTCCTTGAAAATTTCAGGTGAGAAACTTGGAATTCCTTTAAACTGTAATTTTTCTCCTTCAGTTAATGTATCACCAATTTTGAAGTTACCACTATCGTACAAACCAATAACATCACCAGGATAAGCCTCTGAAGTAAGAATTTTTTCATTGGCCATAAAGGTTGTAGGATTGGCAAATTTTAGTTTTTTACCACTTCTGGTATGGTAATAAAATTTGTTACGTTCGAACTTTCCGGAACAAATACGCATAAAAGCAATTCTATCCCTGTGATTTGGATCTAAGTTGGCATGTATTTTAAAAACGAATCCTGTTAATGCCTCTTCATTTGCCAAAACCGGCCTTTCAATAGCTTGGCGGCTCATTGGACTTGGAGCAATTTCCAAGAATGTTTCAAGAAGTTCTTGAACACCAAAATTATTGATGGCACTACCAAAAAACACCGGAGCCAATAAACCACTTTGATACAAATCGATATCAAAAGGCTCATAAATTCCTTCAATCAATTCAGCATCTTCCCTTAATTTCCTTGCATCCTTTTCACTGATATGCTGAGTTAATTGTTCTGAGTTTAAATCAGTAATATTAATTACAACATCAGCCAATTGAGTTTTATTGGTTTCAAAAAGATTTAATTCCTTTTTATATAAATTATAAACGCCTTTGAAATTAGAGCCCTGATTAATTGGCCATGATAAAGGTCTTGTTGAAATATTTAACTTCTCTTCTAATTCTTCCAGCAAATCAAAAGCATCCTTACCCTCACGGTCCATTTTATTAATGAAAATAATAACAGGTGTATTTCTCATCCTGCATACTTCCATTAGTTTCTGTGTTTGCTCCTCTACCCCTTTAACACTATCTACAACCAAAATAACACTATCTACAGCAGTAAGAGTTCTGTAAGTATCTTCGGCAAAATCTTTATGGCCGGGAGTATCTAAAATATTAACCCTTTTATCATTGTATTCAAAAGCCATTACCGAAGTAGCGACCGAAATTCCACGTTGTTTTTCAATTTCCAT
>JBIPMI010000296.1:0-3704 GCA_044369215.1 Bacteroidia bacterium
TCCACCACGCGGACCAAAGGTCCGCGTGGTGGAGTTTGGGGTGGTGTTTCTTCGTATTTTATTTTCTATAATAATGGCGTCCATTCTGGATTTTAAGAACTTGCTCAAAGAACTATAATGCTAATCATATTTCATTTTTGAGATTTAGTTTGATTTTAACGAATAATAATCAGCTATGAAGTTTTGATAAATTTGTTTTTAGGAAAAAAAGTGGATAATCGTATAATTCATTACTCCCTTTACATTCCCTAACATTTTTAAACCCGAATTGTGCATTGGAATTCGTAGTGAGGGATAAAAGATCACAGAAATTGGCAGTTTCGTGAGTATAGCATACTGAATTAGTATGGTGCATGAGGGAAACTGAAGTTACGTGCAATTTGAAAGGTATTTTGCCCAGTAATAGAAAATCTATTGCATATTTCGGGTTAAAATAATTTCATACAATTTTTCTGTAATTCCTTAAACTTTTACAAAGTACTTAGTGATTCGAAATTCAAGATGAAACTAAGCGATTATGAATTGTTTTTGCAGATAATAAAAGGGGATGAAAATTCCCTTGCTGAACTTATTCTGCGCTTTCAAAACAAGGTTTATAATACCGCTCTTTCTTACCTGCAAAACAATGAAGAAGCAGAAGAAGTAGCAATGGATGTGTTTCTTGAATTGTTCCAGTCTGCTGCTAATTTCAGAGGTGAATCTTCTGTGAGTACTTGGATTTATCGCATCACCATCAATAAGTCATTAGATAAACTAAAATATAGAAACCGCAAAAAACGTTTGGTTTGGATTAGCTCAATTTTTAGCAATGAGGAAGGAGAACTTCTTCATGATAAACCTCATTTTGAACATCCTGGTATTTTACTCGAAAACAAGGAAAAATCGGTTTTATTGTTCAAGGCAATCGACCAATTACCCGAAAAACAAAAATCAGCTTATTTACTTTCTTATGTTGAAATGTTGCCACAAAATGAAGTGGCTCAGATTTTGGAAACCAGCATTGGTGCCGTTGAATCTTTATTACAAAGAGCTAAAGTTAAACTGAGAAAAGAACTGGAAAAGTATTATCCGGAGAGATTGAGGTGAAATGTTATACGAATATCCGCATTTAAAGCAGAAGTAATTTTATAAATCTACTATATATATTGAGAATTGTTTTCAAAAAATAGTTTGAATTAAGTTGCTCTATTCAATAAAATTTATGACCCTGAAGGCGGTCACATGTTTATAGAAAAATGCTTGAAACGAATTCCCCCAAAGTCTGCCAACGCGGACCTTTGGTCCGCGTTGGCAGACTTTGGGGCTTGGGTTTCTTTACTTATATTTTCTATAATCATGTCATCCCTTCAGGATTTTAAAAAATTTCAAGAAGAATTATGTTTCTGATTTTTATTGATTTTTTAAGATTAGTTCTGGTTAATTCGAGCAATCAAAAGCATTATAGCCTTTGAAGCTTGGTAAAACTAGTCTTAGGTAAAGAAACGGATGTTCGTATTACAAAATTCAACAGAGTAGTAAAGTGAAATCAATTGGAGATTAAAATTGTCTTTCCTTTATTTGAATTGGTACTTTATTCAATCGGTCAATCGTTTCATACAATTACATTTTGAATCGTATGAAAAAATCTCTTTTCTTTTTTTTGATTTCATTTTTTGTTTTAGAAAACCTCTTTGCCCAAACAAATTTTTTCTTTCGTTTGGCCGATTCTGCTGCTACCTTAATCAATCAAAAGGTAGTTTATGATGCTACTTATTTTAAAATCCCATTTCCAAATGGTGATGTTCCTGCCGATAAAGGTGTATGCACCGATGTAGTAATCAGAGCCTTTAGAAAACTAGGAATTGATTTGCAAAAGGAAGTAAATGAGGATATGAAAAATCACTTTACTTTATATCCTAAAATTTGGGGAAGAAAAGCACCAGATACAAATATTGATCATAGAAGAGTTCCTAATTTAATGACTTTTTTTTCTAGAAAAGGAATCTCCAAACCAATTACCCAAAACAACAAAGATTATTTACCAGGCGACATTATTTGTTGGGATTTAGGTTCTGGATTAAAACATATTGGATTGATTACTAGTGTTAGAAACGAAGATAAGTCTAGGTTTATGATAGTTCACAACATTGGTGGAGGTCAGATTTTAGAAGATTGTCTGTTTAGATTTAAAATAATTGGTCATTACAGGTATAAGCCATAAAACGCGAATAATTCAGAAACGAAGGATTTTTTTAGAAGCATCGTCAATATATTTGTAAAGAATGAATTCTAACAAAGAAATATGGAAAGATGAGGTAATCAATAGCCTCAATGGTTTGCAATCAGCGGAACCTTCGCCTTTTTTTGTGCCTAAAACTATTCAAAGAATTAGAGATTTCAAAAACGATTTATCTCCGGAAATTAGGGTTCGTTTTAATGTTGCAGCTTTAACTTTAAGTTTTTTGTTGATTATAAATATCCTTGTTTTATTTAAATCTCAATCAAATAAAAAATACTCAGATTCAAAAATAAGTTTACTCAATAACTTGGAATTATATGAATAGAATTAAAAATTTCTTTACAAATAGAATCCAAGTTTTGGTTTTGATTTTGGTCTTAATCAATACCATCGTTTTGATTTATATTTTTGTTATAAAACAAGGGCCAAATCAAGCTCCAAGACCTGGTAAATTTATCATCGAAAGTCTCGAACTCGATGAAAACCAAATTTCATTCTTCGAACAAATGAAAAGAGATCATCGCTCTCAAATGAATAAATTAGATGAGGAGTATAAAGTTTTATTAACCGAATACTTAAACGGTTTAAAGGATAAAGATATTGATACTTTAAGAAACAAAACCCTCGAAGAGAAAATGGCAGCTATTCAAATTGAAAAAGCCAGAATTACATTTTCTCATTTTGCAAACGTGAAATCAATTTGCAGGGAAGACCAACAAAAAAAACTAATCCAAATTGTACCTGAATTAATAAACGTAATGGCTCCTTCTAATAAAGGAAAAAGGCCTTAATTTGCAGCATGAAACATTTTAAAACTTTGGCATTATTAAGTGCCTTAATTGTTATAGCAGGTGCAACTTTAAAAGTACTACATCTGAAATACGGAGATTCTCTTATTTATATTGGAATGTTGGTACAAATAATTGTTCAGTCATATCATATTTCTGCTTTGGAGAGAAAAATTGAGGAGAAATCTGAATCCTAATTTGAATAGTTTTAGCCATTCAACATAGGAATTATTTTACTTAATTTTCTTCCTCTCAATCATAAAATTCTGCTCCAATCTTTCTCCTTTTTCATCAACCAAAACCAAATGGTGAGGCCCGCTTTCAGGTCTTAACGACATTTGATGAATTTCTTTGGTACTACCAATATATTCACCATCTAGATGCCAGAATATCTTGATTTGTTTGTTACGATGTGCTGCTTCAAATATCACTTCACCTTCCTTGCCATCAATTTCTAATGGGATGTAAATGGTGTTTGATTTTTTTGGATAAATCAATTCCATATTGTTCATGATTGTTCCATTTAAACAATCATTCCGTAATGGAGGCAAAGTGCGATAGGAGGGATCATGGTTTTTATAATACCATTCCATTCCGGGTGGCAGCACAAACCACGATTCATGTAGCATTTCCGATGGCGATTCACAATCACTGTTTACTCTGTATAATTTATCTTTACTTAAATGTACCATTTGGTG
>JBIPMI010000297.1:0-3702 GCA_044369215.1 Bacteroidia bacterium
CTGAGAGTATTGAATACCTTTTTGAATGATTATTAAATAGAGATTTGATGTATATTTTGATACTTAAAGATATGAAATTTCATAAGTTAAAACTGCATATCGTTTCTAGTCGAACCCAAATGAGTTCTTGATTTCCATCTAACTATTTCAAACTAATTTTTAAATCAAACTCCTTCTTTAATGTTAACAAGGCTTCTGCATTGCCTTTTGCCTCATCAACTGGATGATGGGTATGTTTTGTTTTACGCAAATGTTTAAAGTTTTGAAACATGTCTTTAACCATTCCTTTGTACAAACTTCCTAAGTTTTGAGAGCTATGTCCAAATGGATTTCTTTCTATAAAATGATGAAAATACCAACAAATAAACATCCAATCAAATCCATTATTATCGCTTATAAAAACAGCTTGTCCTGTTGAATGTTGCTTTATCCAATCTGCAAAATCCATCATTACTTTTATAGGCTCTTCAAATAACAAGGTTTCTTCTCTGCTAAAACCTGAAACAGACAAAGCTTCCGGAATCCATTTTTCGGAAATGGGTTTTAAACATGCATAAAATGTTTTATCCAAATGTTCATCAACCAAAACAGCACCAAACGAAATCATTGAATAATCAGAGATAGGTCCGTCTGATTCAATATCAACCATAAAATAACTCATCTTCTTTTTGAAAATTAAAGCTGTAATTTATTAAATAAATATAAGTTGCTTATAATAAGCCAGTGAATTATTTAGGTTCTTCTGAAAATCTTTGAAAGTTCTTATTTAATCAGCCTAATCATGAATCAAAACAAAATTAAAAAGCCATTATTTAAAGTCTAAAAAGATTTTAACTTTAAATAATGGCTTGAATGCTTTAAAAGAGTTGTGATGACTCGTTTAGTTTCTAATTTCTTTAGAACTGTATAGGCAAACTAACTTTTACACTGTCCCACATCATGTTTAATGTAGTTCCTTTTGAATTGTCTGTAAAGCTAAAGCTCAATTTTTCCTGCTCTTTAATTGTTTCTACATTTACTTCAACACTCAATACATTTTTATCTTTAATTTTTGAATAGCCATAAGAACCCCATTGTTTTAGTTCTGAGTTTAGAATAATGGTCCATGTATTTTTTTGAGGAATGGTAAACAAGGTATAAGTACCTGCTTTTATTGTTTTACCTGATATTACTACGTCACTGCTAAAGGTAATTTCTGTTGCTTCATTAGCACCTGTTCTCCAAACTTCTCCATAAGGAACCAGGTCTCCAAATATGACACGCCCTTTTTTAGATGGTTGTCCGTAAGTTACTTTTACATTTTTTGTTTCGGCAGTCATTTTCGGACTTTTTGCATTTTGTCCAAAGCTGATAGCCACACTAAATACAAATAAGATAGAAAGATAAATTTTATTCATTTTGATTTTATTTAATACTATTAAAAAGAATAATTTGAACGAATTGTTTTGAAGATTTAAACTAATTCATGTTCCCTTTTGTAGGTAGTATTAATTTAAAAATAAATATGAGATTTTCAACCAAAAATAATTTCTTCAAAAGTTTTAGCTTTTTTCAGCTTTTCAATCCATTCAAATTTGTTTTCATCATCATCTAATTTGTTGATTTGATTCAGTAGATGTAAGCGAACTTCATCAATTGTCATTTTGATGTGGGTAGGTTTAAAAATTAACTCAACCTTACAAAAATTAGGAATGAAACTTAAAATCTGTAGAAATAAACCGGGTAATTTTCTATCGATTATTTGATAAACATCACCATTAGAATCAACAAACAGCTTATCTAAAAAATATTCTTTGTATAACTGATTATCGCTGGTATAAATGAATTCATCTTCGAGAATGTAAATCAAGTAATCTTCGTTTTTATCCCAATTTGTTATAGAAACATTTACTGCCGGAAATTTCATTGAATTAAAAAAGTTTATCAAGTTGCAAATACAATTCAACAATTTTAATTGAATTATTTCGTATAAAACTTAAAACCAAAGTATTATCACAAATAAAGCCCACCCTTACGGGCAGGCTTTAATACACTTTAACAAAACAGGGGTTTTAAGCAGGAACCCCTGTTTAATTTGGTAAATTTTGTTCGCTTTAAGCTTGTTTTAATAAAGCAATTTTAACTTTTAATTTTAAAAAACAAATACTTCTTAATTATTTTCACCTCATTTTCTGTATTTTACATTGTTTTGCCGTTTTATTGATAAATAATTCTGACATAATTCTATATCGAGAATTGGATTGGGGATTTACGATTGGGGATTTTCGATTTGGGATTTGGGATTTGGGATTTGGGATTGGGGATTTGGGATTGGGGATTGGGGATTTGGGATTTGGGATTTGGGATTGGGGATTTGGGATTGGGGATTGGGGATTGGGGATTTGGGATTTTGTAATTAGCTTAGTTATTAATGGCATTATTTTTCAAATGATATAAAAGCCAAATTTTAATTCAAATTCGAGTATTATTGAAAAATGAGTAATACAAGTTTAGGACTACTTGCAGCCATCTTAACCGTTTTTAGCTGGACCATCGGCACATTTTCTTTTGCCCATGCATCTAGAATTGCCAATCCTGCTTCGGTAAACAGAGTGCGATTATTATATGCTTTTGTTGTTTTAGGCATTATGACCTGCATCATCTCTGCCATGAGTCCCATTCAATTATTTAGTTTACCTGAAGAATCACATTACCTTTGGTTTGGACTATCAGGTATCATCGGCTTAACTCTGGGTGATTATTTTGCGTTTACAGCTTATCATATTTTAGGTAGTCGTAGAACTTCTCTATTTAGCAGCTTTGCTCCCGGTGCTGCCTTGTTTGCTGGGATGTTTTTTGTTGATGAACAATTGTCGTTTTTAGGCATAATAGGCATGTTTATTTCTATAATTGGAGTTCTATTATTAAGTTTATCAAAAAACGAACAAGCAGCAGTAGAGGCTGAAGGAAGAGGTAATTTTACACAAGGAATTTTATTTGCAAGTTTGGGAGCTATTTGCCAGGGTCTTGGTTTGGTATTAGCCAAAAAAGGATTTATGAGCAGCACCGAAGAGATTAGTGCCATTCATGCAACCTGGATTAGAATGTTTATTGCAACAATTTCAGTTTACCTTATTGGAATTTTTAAAACCAATATCATTCAAGAATTTAAAGCCATCACTTTTAATATCAATAAACTTAAGCCGGTATTACTTGGAACATTATTTGGACCGGTAATCGGGGTTTCTCTTTCTTTATTTTCAGCCAATAAAATTGAAGTAAGTATTACACAAACTATTCTTTCATTATTGCCTGTTTCTGTAACATTTGCAGCCGTTTTATTCTTTAAAGAAAAGGTATATTTAAAATCGTACCTGGCAGTTTTGGTTTCTATTATTGGAGTTTTAATTTTGGTTTGGAGAAATGAATTGGCTTTGTACTTTTAAGGCCTCATTAAAACCATTTCAAATTCCATTTTCAGTCTTTCTATTTTTTTGTTTGATAATTCCAATGCTGCATTGGCATTACCAAGATAATAATGTGATAGTGGAGTAAACCAAAACAAAAGGGCATCAACTGGCGCATGTATTATTGCTGTGCAAATCAATCCACCAATTAAACCTGAATTTAATAAGAATGCATGTGTGCCGTTTTTATAATCACCTAAATAAACCTGACCTAATCCAGGTATAAGCAAACTTTTATTGGCAATTTTTTCTGGCT
>JBIPMI010000049.1:0-12135 GCA_044369215.1 Bacteroidia bacterium
TTGTTTATTTTTAGGGGTAAAATAATTTGATATCAAGGCATTAAAATTAATGCATTTTTTGAATATAATTAATCTTCAACTAATTCCTTTTTACCTGTTCTTTTTAAGACCTTTTCCTTGTATTAAAAGCATATTTAGGCACTTAACTAAATAGAAGTCGATTCAACAATAAAAATCGTTTATAACGCATTAAAAACAAAAAAACGCGCGGAGCAATGCTCCGCGCGTTCTAATATTTAGTAGGATGCTACTTTTAGTCTTCTTTCGAAGCCATTAAAGCTGCAAACTCTTCTTTCGATCCAACAATTAGTTTTTCGAAATCTCTACTTCCTGTTCCAGCTGGAATTAAATGTCCTACGATAACATTTTCTTTCAATCCAAGCATATTATCTACTTTTCCTGAAATAGCAGCTTCATTTAACACTTTGGTTGTTTCCTGGAACGATGCAGCACTCATGAAACTATGTGTACCCAAACTTGCTTTGGTAATACCCATGATGATTTGAGTAGCTGTTGCTGGCTCTGCATCACGTACCTCAACCAATTTTTGGTCTTTACGTTTCAATTGTGAATTCTCATCACGTAATTTTCTAACGCTGATAATTTGTCCTGCTTTTACGTTCGGTGAATCTCCTGGTTCAACAACAACTTTCTTGTCGAAAATCCAGTCGTTCATTTCTTTGAAATCCCAACGATCAACTGTTTCACCTTCTAAGAAAGTAGTATCACCTGGATCAACAACTTCTACGTGTTTCATCATCTGACGAATGATGGTTTCTACGTGCTTGTCATTGATTTTTACACCTTGTAAACGATAAACCTCCATGATACCATTCAAGATATAACGTTGAACAGCTAAAGGACCTTCAATTCTCAAGATATCCTGAGGACTGATTGAACCATCAGATAATGGCGATCCTGCTTTTACGAAGTCATTCTCTTGAACCAAGATATGTTTCGAAAGTGGAACAAGGTATTTTTTAGCTTCACCATCTTTTGAGGTAATCATGATTTCTCTGTTACCACGTTTGATGCCACCAAAACTTACTACACCATCAATTTCTGTTACAATTGCAGGGTTAGAAGGATTACGTGCTTCGAATAATTCCGTTACACGTGGAAGACCTCCGGTGATATCTCGGGTTTTACCAACCACACGAGGAATCTTAACCAAAATTTCTCCCGACTTAATTGTATGGCCTTCTTCAATAATGATATGGGCACCTACAGGTAAGTTGTATTCTTTCTCTGTTTTTGTTTTACTATCAGTTACAATAATTGATGCAATCTTAGTTTTATCACGACTCTCAACAATTACTTTTTCTTTATGACCAGTTTGCTCGTCACTTTCTTCTTTGAAAGTTACGTTTTCAATGATATTCATAAAGCTGATTTTTCCTGTAAATTCAGAAATAATCACAGCGTTATATGGATCCCATGTACAAATTGGCTCACCTTTTTCAACTTTTTGGCCTTGTTTAACCAATAAATGAGCACCATAAGGAATGTTTACAGTGATAATTGGATTACGAGTTTTCTCATCCAAAATTCTGATTTCACCCTGACGTCCCAATACTACTGTATTAACACCTTCTTCTGTTGGTAAATCTGTTGTACGAATTTCTTCGAAATCAAGAATACCACCAAATTTAGCTACCAATTGAGATTCAGATGCAATGTTAGATGCGGTACCACCCACGTGGAAGGTACGAAGCGTTAACTGTGTTCCTGGCTCTCCAATTGATTGGGCTGCGATAACTCCTACAGCATCTCCTTTTTGAGAACCACGTCCTGTTGCCATGCTTCTACCATAACAATTGGTACAAACACCATAACGAGTTTCACAAGTTAATGCAGAACGAATTTCAACTGTTTCAATTGGAGACTCTTCAATTTTACTTGCGATTTCTTCGGTAATTGACATACCTGAATGACAAATTAAATCTCCACTTAATGGATCATAAATATCATGTAAGCTGGTTCTACCTAAGATACGCTCATATAATGTTTCAACAACCTCTTCATTATCTTTTAAAGCACTGATTGGAATACCACGAAGTGTACCACAATCTTCTTCACTTACTACAACATCTTGAGCAACGTCATGTAACCTTCTGGTTAAGTAACCCGCATCCGCAGTTTTTAACGCTGTATCGGCAAGACCTTTACGAGCACCGTGGGTTGAGATGAAATATTCAATAACCGAAAGACCTTCTTTAAAGTTAGATAAAATTGGATTCTCGATAATCTCTCCGGTTCCACCACTTAAGTTCTTTTGTGGTTTTGCCATCAATCCCCTCATACCACCTAACTGACGAATCTGTTCTTTAGAACCCCTGGCTCCTGAATCCAACATCATGTAAATTGGATTGAATCCTTGTTGATCTTCTTTTAAGTTTTTCAACAAAGTATCAGCCAAACGAGAGTTGATACGAGTCCAGATGTCAATTACCTGGTTATAACGTTCGTTATTGGTAATAAATCCATTGTTGTAATTATCCCAGATTTCATCAACTTCTTTTTGAGCTTGTTTGATGAAAACTTCTTTTTCAGCAGGAATATTTACATAAGATAAGTTAAATGATAAACCTCCTCTGAATGCATATTGGAATCCTAAGTATTTAATATCATCCAAGAACTGAGCACAACGGTCTTGACCAACCTCTTTGTACATGTTACCAATGATATCTCTTAATGATTTCTTAGTAAGCAATTCGTTGATATAACCATGCTCATTAGGAACAACTTGATTAAACAAGATTCTTCCCATTGTAGTTTCAATGGTTTTTGATTTCAACTCACCACCTTCATTTACATTCACACGGCATTTCACCCAAGCATGTAAGTGAACTCTACCTTCGTTGTAAGCAATAATTGCTTCTTCAGAAGAATAAAAATTCAAACCTTCACCTTGAATAGTATGCTCAGGAATTGATTTACGTCCTTTAGTGATATAATACAATCCAAGTACCATGTCTTGAGAAGGAACTGTAATAGGCGCTCCATTTGCAGGGTTCAAGATATTGTGAGGAGCTAACATCAACATTTGGGCTTCCAGAACAGCAGCGTTTCCTAGTGGAACGTGCACCGCCATTTGGTCACCGTCAAAATCCGCGTTAAAACCAGTACATACCAAAGGATGTAATTGTATTGCTTTACCTTCAACCAATTTAGGTTGGAAAGCTTGAATACCTAATCTATGTAGAGTTGGGGCCCTGTTCAGAAGAATTGGATGTCCTTTAAGGATGTTTTCTAAAATATCCCAAACAACAGCTTCTTTTCTATCAACTAATTTCTTAGCAGATTTAACAGTTTTTACAATTCCTCTTTCAAGAAGTTTACGAATGATAAATGGCTTGAATAACTCAGCAGCCATATTTTTAGGAATACCACACTCATGTAACTTCAAGTTTGGACCTACCACGATAACCGAACGACCAGAATAGTCAACACGCTTACCCAATAAGTTTTGACGGAAACGACCTTGTTTACCTTTAAGCATATCACTTAAAGATTTCAAAGGACGATTACCTTCAGTTTTAACTGCACTTACACGACGAGTATTATCGAATAATGAATCTACAGCTTCTTGTAACATACGTTTTTCATTACGTAAGATTACTTCTGGAGCTTTGATTTCAATTAAACGCTTCAAACGATTGTTACGAATGATAACACGACGGTATAAATCGTTCAAATCTGAAGTTGCAAATCTACCACCTTCCAATGGAACGAGTGGACGTAATTCTGGTGGAATTACAGGAAGAATTTTTACAACCATCCATTCAGGACGATTTTCACCATGTACTTGAGCATTACGGAATCCTTCTACAACTTTCAAACGTTTTAAAGCTTCGTTTTTACGTTGTTGTGAAGTTTCAGTATTTGCTTTGTTACGTAAATCGTAACTCAAGTTGTCAAGGTTAATTCTAGATAACAAGAACCATAAAGCATCACCACCCATTTTTGCAATGAACTTATTAGGATCATTGTCATCTAAATGTTGATTATCTTTTGGTAATGTATCTAAAATATCTAAGTATTCTTCTTCTGTGATTAAGTCTAAATTACCAACTCCATCATTTGCTTTGATACCAGGTTGACAAACTACGTATCTCTCGTAGTAAACAACCATATCTAATTTCTTAGAAGGGATACCTAACAAATAACCGATTTTATTTGGCAATGATCTGAAATACCAGATATGAGCAACAGGAACTACCAAGTTGATATGTCCCATACGTTCGCGACGTACTTTCTTTTCTGTTACTTCAACACCGCAACGATCACAAACAATGCCTTTATAGCGAATACGTTTGTATTTACCACAATGACATTCATAATCCTTAATTGGGCCGAAAATTCTTTCGCAGAATAAACCACCCATTTCCGGCTTAAAAGAACGGTAATTGATGGTTTCAGGCTTGGTAACTTCTCCAAAAGATCTTTGTAAGATGCTTTCCGGTGAAGCCAATCCAATGCGGATTCTGGTGAAATTGGCTTTGATTTTTTGTTCTTTTTTCAAAGACATAATTGGCGTTATTAATTTTGTTAATCGCTGTTTGATTAATTTTTCAATCAATCAAACAGCGATAATTTATTTTTACTCTAATGTAATATCTAAACCTAAACCGCGTAATTCATGAACCAATACGTTGAATGATTCAGGTAATCCTGCTTGTGGCAAGTTATCACCTTTAACAATTGCTTCATAAGTTTTAGCACGACCAATGATATCATCCGATTTAATGGTTAGGATTTCCTGAAGGATATTAGCAGCACCAAATGCTTCCAATGCCCAAACCTCCATCTCACCAAAACGCTGACCTCCAAATTGTGCTTTACCACCCAATGGTTGTTGGGTAATTAATGAATATGGTCCGATAGAACGAGCATGCATCTTATCATCAACCATGTGACCAAGTTTAATCATATAGATTACACCTACTGTTACGGGTTGATCAAAACGCTGTCCTGATAATCCATCGTTTAAGTATGTTTTACCCCAATCAGGAATTCCTGCTTTACGAGTATATTCCAATACCTGATCATCACTAGCTCCATCAAAAATAGGAGTAGCAAATTTCACATCCATTTCTTTTGCAGCCCAACCTAATACAGTTTCGTAAATCTGTCCTAAGTTCATACGACTCGGTACACCCAGAGGATTCAATACGATATCAACTGGCTTACCATTGTCCATGAATGGAAGATCTTCTTCACGCACGATACGGGCAACAATACCTTTATTACCATGACGACCTGCCATCTTATCCCCTACTTTCAATTTACGCTTGTTAGCAAGGTAAATTTTAGCAAGTTTTAAAATTCCTGTTGGTAGCTCATCACCTACTGAAATAGCATATTCTTTTCTACGGAAATCAGCTACTTCCTGGTTATAACGGTTTTTATAGTTAGTTAAAATAGAACGAACTAAATCATTCTTCTCTGAATCACTTGTCCAGTTAGTAGCATTTACATTTGAATAATCGATATCAGTTAAATTCTTAGTACTGAATTTACTTCCTTTAGCGATTAATTCTTCGTTGTAAACATTAATAACACCTGCAGAAGTTTTGCCAGAAAGAATAGTGAAAAGTTTATCAACTAAAATGTCTTTGATATCCTTTAAGTTCTTTTCGTTCTCATCCTTCAATTTAGCTAATTTAGCTTTATCGTCGGCTTTTGCAGTTTTCTCTTTTTTAGCACGTGCAAATAATTTTTTATCTATAACAACACCACTTGTTGATGGGATAGCTTTCAAAGAAGCATCCTTAACATCACCGGCTTTGTCACCGAAAATTGCACGTAATAATTTTTCTTCAGGAGATGGTTCAGTTTCACCTTTAGGAGTAATTTTACCAATCAAAATATCACCTTCTCCAACTTCACAACCAATTCTGATTAATCCGTTTTCGTCGAGATTTTTCGTAGCTTCTTCACTAACATTCGGAATATCGTTTGTTAATTCTTCTTCTCCTCTTTTGGTATCTCTCACTTCAAGTTCGTACTCAGTAATATGAATAGAAGTAAAGATATCTTCTTTAACTACTTTTTCAGAGATTACAATCGCATCCTCAAAGTTGAATCCTTGCCAAGGCATGAATGCTACTTGTAAGTTTCTACCTAAAGCTAATTCACCACCTTCTGTTGCATAACCTTCGCATAAAACTGAACCTTTTTCAACTTTCTGACCTTTTCTTACGATAGGTTTTAAGTTGATACAAGTATTTTGGTTAGTTCTACGGAACTTGATTAATTTATAAGATTTAGTATCAGTGCCAAAACTTACTAAACGATCATTTTCAGTTTGCTCATAACGAATTCTGATTTCGTTGGCATCTACGTATTCAACAACACCATTTCCTTCAGCAACCAATAAAGTACGTGAATCTTTGGCAATTCTGCCTTCTAATCCTGTACCTACTACCGGAGCTTGTGGACGTAATAATGGAACTGCTTGACGTTGCATGTTCGATCCCATCAAAGCACGGTTCGCATCATTATGTTCCAAGAAAGGAATCAAAGAAGCTGCAATAGATACAATTTGATTAGGAGCAATATCCATGAACTCAAGTTTCTCAGGATCCACCATTGGGAAGTCACCTTCGTAACGAGCTTTAATTTTTTGTTCTATAAAATTACCAGCCGTATCATAGCGAGCATTCGACTGTGCAATTACTTTTCCATCTTCATCTTCAGCACTTAAATAAGTTACAGGCTCACTTACTCCAACTTTACCATCAGTAACTTTCAAGTAAGGAGTTTCGATGAATCCCATACTATTAATTTTAGCATGAACACAAAGAGAAGAAATCAATCCGATATTTGGACCTTCTGGAGTTTCAATAGTACATAAACGACCATAGTGGGTATAATGTACGTCACGCACCTCGAAACCAGCACGATCACGACTCAAACCACCAGGACCAAGGGCAGACATACGGCGTTTGTGTGTAATCTCAGCCAATGGATTTGTTTGGTCCATGAACTGTGATAACTGATTGGTTCCAAAGAATGAGTTGATAACAGAAGATAATGTTTTAGCATTAATCAAATCGGTTGGAGTGAAAACCTCGTTATCACGAATATTCATTCTTTCACGAATGGTGCGAGCCATACGAGCCAAACCAACACCGAATTGAGCATATAATTGCTCACCTACTGTTCTAACACGTCTGTTACTTAAGTGGTCAATATCATCCACATCAGCACGAGAATTAGATAATTCGATTAAGTACTTAATGATTGAAACGATATCATCTTTAGAAAGAACTCGGTTAGATAAAGGTTCATTTTTACCTAATTTACGATTAATTCTATAACGACCAACATCACCTAAATCATAACGTTTATCTGAGAAGAATAATTTTTCAATTACACCACGAGCAGTTTCTTCGTCAGGTGGATCTGCATTCCTTAATTGACGGTAGATATGCTCATGAGCTTCTTTTCCGCTATTAGCAGTATCTTTTTGTAAAGTATTTAAAATGATAGCAAAATCATTGTGACTTGATTCATTTTTATGAAGCAATACAGTTTTAACTTCTGCTTCAACAATTAAATCAATATGATCATCTTCTAAAATAGTATCACGTTCAATGATAACTTCATTTCTTTCGATAGAAACTACCTCACCGGTATCTTCATCTACAAAATCTTCTACCCAAGTTCTAAGAACCCTAGCAGCTAGTTTACGACCTAAAACGCGTTTTAATCCTGCTTTGCTTACTTTAACTTCTTCAGCTAAATCAAACAAATTCAGAATTTCTTTATCGGTTTCGTAACCAATCGCACGTAATAAAGTTGTTACAGGGAATTTTTTCTTACGATCGATGTAAGCATACATTACGTTATTAACGTCTGTAGCAAACTCGATCCAGCTACCTTTAAACGGAATAACTCTGGCAGAGTAAAGTTTGGTACCGTTCGTATGATAACTTTGTCCGAAAAATACACCTGGTGATCTGTGTAATTGAGAAACGATAATCCTTTCAGCACCATTGATAACAAACGTACCACGTGGAGTCATGTAAGGAATTGTACCTAAATACACATCCTGCACGATAGTTTTAAAATCTTCGTGTTCAGGATCATTACAAGAAAGACGTAATTTAGCTTTCAGAGGAACTGAATAAGTTAAACCACGTTCGATACACTCATCGATAGAATAACGAGGAGGATCTACAAAATAATCAAGGAATTCAAGAACGAAAATGTTTCTTGTATCAGTAATCGGGAAATTTTCCAGAAATACTTTATACAAACCCTCGTTCTCACGACTTTCAGAGGTAGTATCTAACTGAAAGAACTCCCTGAACGACTGCAACTGAACATCGAGAAAATCAGGATAATCAATTACGGGTTTGACAGAAGCAAAATTGATTCTTTCTCCTGTCGGGTTATTAATATTGGCCAATTTGAATTTTAATTTAAAGGTATACCGACACTTCGATTTCCATAAAACAGGAAAGTGACCCACGGCTCCGAGCCGGGGTCACAAACTCTTAGTATGCTGAGTTTAAATTACTTAAGCTCAACTTCAGCTCCTGCTTCAGTAAGCTTAGCTTTCAAATCTTCAGCAGTTGCTTTATCAACGCCTTCTTTAACAGGCTTTGGAGCTCCGTCTACTAATTCTTTAGCTTCTTTCAAACCTAAACCTGTTAAATCTTTAACGATTTTAACAACGTTTAATTTGTTAGCACCTGCGCTTTTCAAGATAACATCAAAAGATGTTTTTTCAGCAGCAGCTTCTGGTGCTGCAGCTGGAGCCGCAACAGCAACTGCAGCAGCAGCTGGTTCGATTCCGTACTCATCTTTCAAAATTTTAGCTAACTCGTTAACTTCTTTTACTGTTAAGTTAACTAATTGTTCTGCGAACGCTTTTAAATCTGCCATGTTTCTAAATTTTAATTGTTATTATTTCTGTAATTGTGATATTTAAATTATTCCGGACGTTCTGATAATGTTTTAACAACGCCTGCGATGGTTGAACCACCTGATTGTAATGCGCTGATAACATTTTGAGCCGGTGATTGTAACATACCGATGATTTCACCGATAAGTTCATTTTTAGTTTTAAGGTTGATTAACGATTCTAATTGGTTATCTCCGATAAACACATCAGCATCGATACAAGCACCCTTTAATCTAGGAATTTCACCTTTTTTTCTGAAGCTTTTGATAACTTTTGCCGGAGCTTTCATGTCTTCGCAGAACATCAAAGCTGTGTTACCTTTTAAGGTATCAACAATCGCACCAAAATCTCTTCCTGATTGTTCAATAGCTTTTTCAATCATGGTATTTTTTGCTACTTGCATGATGATACCATTTTTGAATAACTCTCTTCTTAAACTGCTCGTTTGTTGAGCATTAAGGCTAGCGATATCTGTCAAATAAATGTTTTTATATTGACCAAATTTCTCTACTAAGCCTGCTATAACTTCTGCTTTTTCTTCCCTTTTCATCGCTTAATCAATTAAATTCCAGGTACTGACTTTGTGTCAACAGTAATTCCCGGACTCATAGTACTGCTGATGTGGATACTTTTAAAATAGGTTCCTTTTGCTGAAGATGGTTTTAGTTTAGAAATGCTTTGAATTAACTCAACTGCATTCTCAACTAATTTTTCAGGAGCAAAAGTTGATTTACCGATTGAAGTATGAATGATACCTTCTTTATCTACTTTAAAATCAATTTTACCTGCTTTAACTTCTTTAACAGTTTTTCCAACTTCTTGGGTTACAGTTCCACTTTTAGGATTTGGCATTAAGTTACGAGGACCTAATATTTTACCTAATTTACCTAATTTAGCCATTACAGCAGGAACAGTGATAATAATATCAATATCTACCCAACCTTGTTCAATTTTTTGAATATACTCATCTAATCCAACATAATCAGCACCAGCTTCTTTAGCTTCTGCTTCTTTATCCGGAGGAACCAAAGCTAAAACTTTAATAGTTTTACCGGTACCATGAGGTAAAGCAACCACACCACGAACCATTTGGTTTGCTTTCTTAGGATCAACACCTAAACGAATATCAATATCAACTGATGAATCGAATTTGGTGTAGGAAATCTCCTTAACCAATTTTGAAGCATCAGATAAAGTATATGCTTTGGCAGCATCTACCTTTTTCAGGGCTTCTTTTCTTTTCTTACTTATCCTTGCCATTTCGCTATTAATTAATTGTTAAAAGGATTTTCGCCTGTTACATTCAAGCCCATGCTACGCGCACTACCTGCAACCATTTTCATAGCTGATTCAACTTTGAAACAGTTCATGTCAACGATTTTATCTTCTGCGATAGTTCTGATTTGATCCCAGGTTACAGAACCGTTTTTCTTTCTGTTAGGTTCAGCAGAACCTTTTTGGATTTTAGCTGCTTCTAGTAATTGGTTTGCTACAGGAGGAGTTTTGATTACAAAATCAAAAGACTTATCACTGTACACTGAAATCACAACAGGTAAAATTTTTCCTGCTTTATCTTGGGTTCTTGCATTGAATTGTTTGCAGAACTCCATGATATTTACACCTTTCGATCCCAAAGCTGGACCAATTGGAGGTGCCGGATTTGCAGCGCCACCTTTTACCTGAAGTTTAATAAAACCTGTTAGTTCTTTAGCCATAACATCATTCTTTTTTTGTCCTTCACAGGACTATACTACATTTAACTTTCTTTTTCTACTTGAACAAAATTGAGTTCTAATGGGGTTCTTCTTCCGAAGATTTTAACCATCACTTTCAATTTCTTTTTCTCTTCCATCACTTCTTCAATCACACCGCTGAAACCGCTGAAAGGACCATCAATTACTTTAACATTTTCACCAACAATATATGGTTCGATTAAAGTTTCACCCTGTTCAGAAATATCATCTACATTACCCAGAATTCTATTTACTTCAGAAATTCTAAGAGGTGTTGGAGTTGCTTTTCCACCAAGGAAACCGACAACACCATTCACAGATTCAATGATATGACCTACTTCACCTTCAACATTTGCTTGAATAAGGATGTATCCTGGCAAATAGGCTTTTTCTTTGGATGTCTTCTTACCGTTTTTAACCTGATAGATTTTTTCGGTAGGAATCAGAATTTGCGGAACGTTCGCAAGAAGCCCTGCCCTTTCGAGTTCGACCTCGAGTTGAGCTTTAACCTTCTTTTCCTGACCGGTAATGGCTCTCACCACGTACCATTTGAATTGTTCTGTTTGTTGTTCAGACATTTTAATCTACCGAATTAGTTCCTCTTATTGGTTTTGAAAAATTTGGTAAAAGAATCCCAAGGCGCTACCACTTGCCAAATCGATAATACCAATAATAAACGCAATAATCAGCGAAGCGATCATTACAATAATGGTACTTTCTTGTAAGTCTTCCCAGCTAGGCCAAGAAACCTTGTTCATCAGTTCATCGTAAGATGATTTTAAGTATTCAGATAACTTGCTCATTTGCTTTTTTATCTCGCACGGGCACCAGGATTCGAACCCAGATCAAAAGTTTTGGAGACTTCTATTCTACCATTGAACTATGCCCGTATATTATTCCGTTTAATAAGGCGATTGATTTTGGAAATTCAATCTTGTCTAAAATAGACTAAAACAACCTTTTTTAACTACTAAGTAGTTGATTTTATTAATTCTATAAGACACCGAGAGTGTTGGTTAGATGTCTAACCAACACTCGGATGTCTGAATTAGATTACTCTAAAATTTCAGTTACCTGACCGGCACCTACTGTTCTACCACCTTCACGGATAGCGAAACGTAAGTTTTTCTCCATAGCGATAGGAGCGATCAATTGAACTGTGATAGTGATATTATCACCAGGCATAACCATTTCAACACCTTCAGGTAGTACAGTTTCTCCAGTTACGTCAGTAGTTCTGAAATAGAACTGAGGACGGTATTTGTTGAAGAAAGGAGTATGACGTCCACCTTCGTCTTTTGATAAAACGTAGATTTCAGCTTTGAATTTAGTGTGAGGTAATACTGAACCTGGTTTGCAAATAACCATACCACGACGGATTTGGTTTTTATCAACACCACGCAACAATAAACCTACGTTATCACCAGCTTCACCTCTATCAAGGATTTTACGGAACATTTCAACTCCAGTAACAACTGATTTTAA
>JBIPMI010000416.1:0-3674 GCA_044369215.1 Bacteroidia bacterium
TTCAATTCATTACGTTCTCGGCCTCCTCCGGTTCGTGAATAATCAATTTTTCTAGATTCATCTATTTCACTAAAATTACTCTTGAACCTGGACTCATTGATATCATCAAAGAATCTAGGCTCATTTTCTTCATAACTTTCCTCGAAATTCTCTAATTCTTCTTCTTCTGTGGTTTCTTGTGCTATTGAATATGAATAGGAAAACGTCAATATTCCTAAGATCATAAACAACTTTATTATGTTTTGTTTCTTTAGTTTCATATTCTTAATAGATTAATCAAACAATATTCAAATTTAAAAATATAAGCCTAATTTTTAGTTTTAAATTTTCTAAATCCGAAAGCAACAGCAGCTAAACCCAAAATACTGATGCCACCATCTAATGGAACATCATTCGGTTCATCACCATTATCAGGAACTGCATCCATATTTCTTGGTGTTTTTACTCCTGTTTGTCCTTGTTTAAATGGGTCTGATACTGATGGCATATTTGCATTACCGCCTTCTCTAATTTCTTCCATATTCGATGAAGAACCGCCTCCATTTATAATAATCCCACCATTATTGCCGGATTGATTATTAGTTGATTGGTCTTCTTCAAATTTATAAACTGGTGTTTGGTTACCGCTTCCAAAAATATCATAGTTATTCTCTCTGCCTCTTCTATCCTCTCTTGAATAATCTACATTTCTATCTCCTTGATCATTTCCAAAATCACTCCTGAAGTTGTCCTGGTTTAGGTCAGAAGAAAACTGACTCCCATTTTCTTCTCTTTCATCTTCATCACCATCTCTTGTTTGAGCCTGGGTCTGCATGGCGCTAAACATCAGTGATATTCCCAAAATTGCCAGATGCAGAATCCTCTTTCTTCGTATTGTTTTAGGCGTATTCATCTTTCTTCTTCTTTTCTGTTTTATTTATTGTATTTGATGTCCTGCCTTAGTTTTTAACCAATTTACCTTTCGATACCTTGCCTAATTCATCTATTACTTCTACAAAATAAATCCCACTTGATTGAACTCCTAAATCTACCTCAAAGCTTGCATTGCCTTTGTTGATTGCACTGCTGAAACTCATCAACTCCTGGCCTACCGCATTGTATACTTTTACCTGTGCCATATTGCCACTCATGTTTGGTACCTGTACACTGGTTGTTTGTGCGGTTGGATTTGGATACATATTTACAACTCCATTCATGTTTTTGTAAATACCCTCAATGCGTTTCAAGTAATCAAAGTCTCCTCTGTTTACAAATATCAATCTGAATCTATTCTCGCCAAATGTTAAGGTATTGGCAGTGATATCAAAGCGGTAAGTTGGATTGGTATTAACCAATTGAATGACTCCCAAAAATCTATCCTCTAACAATACATCATAAGCATTGAACTCTGTTTCGCCTTTGAAGCTAAATGTATGTGAACCTGTGAAAGTTGAGTTGACTGCTACAGGTACTACTGTTTCTGCTTGTGCTGCTTTGAAGGTATTGATTGCATTTTCATTACCTACTGCATCTTTTGCATAAATGTTCAAACCTGGATTGGTCATCTTCTCTGAATCCATCGCATCTAATCCATCCTGTGCTTCCGGTGACATCGCAACTACTAATTCATCTGCTAACTCCCCCGGTTTTACAAAGTTTACTCTCAAAGCTTTGATATTGGTTTTAAACAATGGTGTGGCTGGTGAATTTCCTGTTTTTACTGCCTCGGTTGCTACCAATACCGGACTTGATGCATTGGCTTTCACAAAGAATGCGCCTCCAGATTCTATCACATTTGATCCAAAGTTTGCTCCCAAGCCTGTTGCACCATTCCATGTTGAAAAGTGGTTACCTGCCGGTCTGAAGATCCATACCATATTGTCTACATTCGTTCTCGTCCACCCTGCTGCATCCCAGTTGATTGGACATGCATATGGATTTCCTACCAAGTTCCAGCCCTCTCCATTACTTGGACTATAAGTCAATGCAAAGCTTGCATTTCCTGTTTTTAATGTTCCACTACCACTCAAGGTGACATTACTTGGGGCTGGATTCGTTCCATTCAATAAATCACATCCCTGACTTCTATTTCCTCTTACAAAAACTCTATAACCTGTTCCCCATGTTAAGTTCGTTGATGCTGTATTAGCTACACTTAACCATGCATTGGTATAAATCGTTCCGCCATTATTTCCTGCTACGCTGGTATTGGTTGAGCCCGTTTCGTTAAACGTAAACATACTTGCGGCATTCGACATGGTTGCATCAAAACCATTTGAATGTGGAGTTAAACTCGGACATAATGTTCCTCCTGTGCCGCTTCCTGTGATATGGATTTGTTGCTGCCAGCTATTGGCAATACTTGGTCCACTTGCAAATGGTGCTGACAAGTATCTAAATCTTCTGCCGCTTGTACCCGGTACAAATCTTTCTACCGTTACATTACCTGTTACATTTGCACCTGCAGGTAATTCCAATAATCTGGCTGTGCCTGATGCATTTGATAACAATATGAGGTTACCACCTGCGGCCAATGTTGCTGTGCCTTGTAATTGTAAGTTTCTTGATACACTTAATGGCGCTGATAAGGTTTTGGTCGTTGTATTACTTACTACTCCCATTACTACATCTCTAAATGTTGCGCCATTACCTGACCATGTTTGGTTAGCGGTTGCACCTGTTCCTACTAATTCTAAATCTGCACCGGTACCAGCCAAAGTGCCTGAGTTTGTTAGGTTACCACTTACACTTAATAAATTTGTAGCTCCTACTGTTAAAGTACTGCCACTAAATATATTCAAACCTCTACAAGTCAAGGCGCCACTAAAACTTGATCCCCCTAATAATACCACATCTACTGAATTTGAACTTGGAGCTGTTGTACTTGGAGTACCTCCACTTGTTGAACCTGTACTCCATGCACTGCCTATTCTATAGGTATTTAATTTGGCATAACTTGAATTAATTGAATTTGATATCAATACTGTACTCGCACCTGCATTGTCATAGTTCATCCCTGCAAATGGTGAAGCATTAAATCTCCATGCCAAATTAGGTGCAACTGTTGTACTAAATGCTACTGAATTTGTCAACCTAAAGCGTCCACATCTTACTCGAGCGCCTGAAGCTATCGTCGTACCTAAACCAGCACCGGCAGACCCTATAATCTGACGGAAATAATTTGTAGTATAAGTTGTCGTATTCACAAAACTTATTGCTCCTAATTGATTCGCTGCTGACAATTCCGATGTAGAGGCTACTCGAACCGGTGTGCCTATTGTTCCTGAATTCTTCCATGTCGGATTCACCAACAAGGCTATTGTACCTGCTCTCAATTCAAATGAGCTTGGACCCGTATTATAAATATACACATCAAACTCATAGGTTGTAGAGCTCGTCAATGACTCATTCTCTACCCTGAACTCTGCAACAGGCTGGGCTGTAATGCCCAGTATTCCTGTTACCATTAAAATCGCTATTGCTATGATCTTTTTCATTTTATACTTTTTTATTTTTTTCTCCTTGTTGGTTTTATGGACGCATCAATATTACTCCATTGATACTATTCAAATCTATCAATGGGTATTCCAAAAAGTCTACTGATGCATCACCATTTAAGTCTGTTACCAGGTAACCTAAATCGCCATTGATTGAACCTAAGTCTAAATCCGGATAATCCAAGAAGTCAACTGATC
>JBIPMI010000050.1:0-12087 GCA_044369215.1 Bacteroidia bacterium
GATCTAAAGTTAAGGCTGAAGTTTTTAGCATATCAATTATTTCAGGCTTATTTTCATTTTCAAGCACATCAACCAAGCCAATTAAATTGGCCAAAGGAGCTCTTACTTTATGTGAATTTGCAAATGCATAGGATTGAATACGTTCAATTTTTTCTTTTAATTCAACATTTGCTTGTTCTAATTTTTGTTCAGCTTTTATTTTATCAGTAATATCCTTTGCAAAGATTAATCTGCAATCACTTTCTTTAAAATAGAAATTGAAGCTCATAATTTCCATGATAAGTAATTCCCCTGTTTTCTTTTGATGAATCCAATTACCCAATTTAGATGTATTTTTATCTAACAGGCTAAAATGCTTTTTCATTTTATCAACTTCTTCAATTGGCCTAATGTCTTTTAAGGTCATTGAAAGAAATTCATCTTTAGTATATTTATATAAATTAATAGCAGCTTGATTTACCGAGAGAAACTGATAGGATTTGATATCACAAATCCACATGGGGTTTGGATTTGAAGTAAAAATTAGTTCGTATTGGTTAGCAGAATCTGTGATTTTTTTATAATAAGCAGAGATTAATATAAACAAGATGATGGCTGTAAATCCAATAAATGCAATACCTTTCAGACTTTGAAGGGTACTAAGCATTTCTGAACTCTTAGAAATACTTGATATGAATTTATCACTGAATATAACCCACACTAAACCCAAAATCAAATAAATGATTACAACTTTTAATGGTTTATTATCGTTTAATAAATTCATCAAACAATATAAATAAAAATCCCGACAAAGTGCCGGGATTTTCAAACAAGGGTATTTAAATTTTCTTAGATTAAGAATGCATTTTGCTTTTCTTTTCAAGCAATACTTCTTGAGACTCCACGTGGTCAGGATCAGGCACGCAGCAATCAACTGGACAAACAGCAGCACATTGAGGCTCCTCGTGGAAACCTACACATTCTGTACATTTTGAAGTTACAATGTAATAAGTTTCATCACTAACAGGAGTATTTCTCTTATTTACGTCTACACCATCAATTTCTCCTGATGAACTGTTTCCATCTGCCCAAGCCCATTCTGCACCTGCTTCGTAGATTGCATTGTTTGGACATTCAGGTTCGCATGCACCACAATTGATGCATTCGTCGGTAATCATAATTGCCATATCAAATAATATTATTAGGTTGAATTCTATTGCAAGTTTAGTTTTGTTGCTTCAATCCAAAAAATAGAATGAGTCTAAATAGTATGAATTATACACAACGAGTAGCTGCATTAGCCTCTTTGGGAGACAGTTTAAAGTCGGCAATAAACGATGAAGCCCTTATCCATCGCGCTTCTATCCACAATCAGTGGTTTACTCCGGAATTTCAAAAGCAAGCTTTTTCTTCTTGGTCAGATTCCTTAAAAATCGAAAATTTACAATCGTGGTTGGAAGATTATGACATTCAAAACAAGAAAATTGAACAAAAAACGGTCGCTATTATCATGGCAGGCAATATTCCTTTGGTTGGTTTACACGATTTAATTTCAGTTTTAGCATGTGGACATGCTGCTTTAATTAAACCTTCATCTGATGATACTGTTTTAATGGAGTGGATTGTAAAAGAATTAAAAAGAATTGAACCAGGTTTTGAAAATCTCATCAAAATTTCCGAAGAACGCCAAATGAAGGATTTTGATGCAGTTATCGCTACCGGAAGTAATAATAGTTTTAGGTATTTTGAATACTATTTCAAAGATAAACCGGCTTTACTTAGAAAAAACAGAAATAGCATTGCAGTTTTAAGTGGAAACGAATCTGCGCATTCACTTGAATTATTGTCTGACGATGTATTTCAATATTTTGGATTGGGTTGTAGAAATGTTTCTAAAGTTTTGGTACCAAAAGACTTTTTTGTTGACCCTATGTTTGAAGCATTTGAAAAGTATAAAGAGCATATCAATCATAATAAATATGCCAATAATTATACTTATCACAAGGCGATTTTCTTGATGAATCTAACGCCCCATCTTGATAACAATTTTTTATTGTTTAAGCAGGATGAAAAAATTGCTTCACCATTAGGTGTTTTATTGTTTGATTATTATGAATCAATAGAACAAGTAAAGGATTATATCAATTTACACAAAGACGAAATTCAATGTGTAGTTAGTGAAATGCCTTTGGAAAATGCAGTTGATTTTGGTCAATCTCAATATCCAGCATTAAATGATTATGCTGATGGGGTGGATACGATTCAGTTTTTGATGATGTAGCCCTAATAAATTAGGGCAGGGCTCTACAGAAATGTAGCCCTAATAAATTAGGGCTCTACATACAGAAATGGAAATGGCTGGCCCTTTTATGGGACCAGCCTTTTTTATGATGGTTCCAAAGCGGTTCCAATCTTTTCAACTGATAAACTTGATTCCTTGAAAGAGGTTCTTAAAATCTTGTCAAGAATTTGTAAATCAAATTATCGTTTAAATATTTTTTCAGGTTTTGAGCCATTTGCCGACATTAAATATACTCCGGCTTCTAATGAACTCAAGTCGATTTCTTTTGTTTTTAAGCCTTCAACTTCAAATTGATTGATTTCTTTTCCGGTTAAATCAAAAATTTGAATTTCTAATGTTTTTGCATTTAGAAGATTTTCTATTTTAATAGTATTTAAAAACGGATTAGGATAAAACAACCAGGTATTTTTATTTATAAAATTTGATAATCCAACAGGTACTACCAACTCGCACAAGCTAGTATCCTTGCAATTGTCTTTTGTAACTTCTACTGCATAATTACCTGAATTTACTGGTGAAAATATTTTTTGATTTGCACCTGGAATAGGAGAGTAAGCATTGGCACAATCCAACCATTGGTAACTTGCATTAGCTTGATTAGCCGTTAATGTTCCAGGATTTCTTACTATTGATACATCAGGTCTATTTACAGTTAATGTAATTGTAACAATACTATCACATCCACCTTTTGATTTTAATAAACTTGGATGTGTTATGCTGATATTTGATTTGGTTCCATCAGGAAACATAAAGGTTCCACCAAAACACATGCTAACCGAATTGTTAAAATTATAAGTACTATTTAGGGTTAAATTTAAATTGCTTATAATACTATCACAACCAATAAATGTTTTTAAAGTATCTTGATAAAGACCAGGATTTTTATAAATTTTTCCATTATAAAGGAAAGAATCACCTTGACAAATAGAAGCTTGATTGTTTAATAAAATTGCAGGTTTACAACGATTTGGAATGTATGAATGTCCGTATAATCCGGTTCCTGTTCCTGCTAATAAATCATCGAAATACAAAAAATTAATTTCTGTTCCAACAGGGTATGCATATCCTAAATACCAAACTGAATCTTGTAAAGGATATAAATAAATCTCATTATCAACGGCACAATAAACAGTATCATTTCCTAAGGTAATAGCTTTTCCTTTTTTATTAGTCATTGCAGGAAATCCATTTGTTCTCATTGGTGTCCATTTGTTGCTTGAACTTATTGGTTTATAATAAGCAACCGGGTGATTGTTTCCAGCATCAGTGCCTGTTATGTATAAAGTATCACCTGTTGAGCTTCTTTCAATATCCTCCAATGATGCAACTATCAAACTGCTGGTACTTGTATTACCTGCATTCATGTTTTGTGAAGCAGTCCATGTGCTTCCTGATTTTATAATTCTGTAAACGCTTCTTCCTTGTGGACTTGCTAAATCATACTTTACAGAAACATAAGCAACCGTATCAGTTCCTTCAATATTAAAAATGATATCAGTTACATCAACATCTTTTCCATTAACAGAAGCTTCCAATAACAATTGAGACCAAGAATTTCCTGCATTCATTGAATAAAACAATCCACCCTCATCAGAATGCTGAATTTCAAACCCGGCAAATACAATATTGGGGTTGAATTGACAAATTTCAATTGCATTGATAAAGGTACCTACCAATGGAAAATTGTAAGGAAATGATTCAGCATTAAAAACTTGATTCCAGCTTAAACCTCCATTTGTTGTTTTATAAACGCGGGAATTTCCAACATAAACTGTGTTTGTATCTGATGGATGCATATCGGCTGAGTAATATGGAGAACCATCACCATTTGGAAACATTGGTTTTGTCCAAACCGGACTAACAGTATAATTACTTACTTTTCTGATACCTGCTTTTGAAGCAATCCAGGCCGTATTTTTATCAGAAGTCATATCAAAATCACGAACCTGAACAGCTTCTACTCCATTATCAATATCATTTATTGAAGCTCCTCTGTTTTTTGAAGCAGCAATACACAAATCCGTAACCATATAAACAACATTACTATCATTTGGGTCTGTAAAAACAGGACCATCATTTGGATGAGTATCTTGAAAAGTATTTCCAAAATAAATCCAGTTTGAACCTTGGTTCATTGAATAACTTGTACTGAAATAAGTTACGTAATTAGAAGCAGTTCCTGAAAAATCAAAATTACTTCCACCATAACCGCTAAGTCCTGTATTGACGTGGTTCCAAGTTGTTTCGTTATCTGTATATCTAACAACTCTATTTTGAGGAAATGTAGTTTGATTGCCACCTAAAAATATTCTACCTGAAGGACTAATTCCCATCACTTTTAATTCGGTATTTGCAGGTGTGCCTATTGCAATTGAGCTGTAGGTAGTAGTATTGTTTAAGTTAAAAAAATCATCAGTTAGTTTGTATAAAATTGGACTTGTACCACCAAAATAAACATAAACTTTGTTCGTGATAGGATGGATTTGAATCATACCAAGACTTGGTGTTGGAGGGAAGTTTAATGATGGGGTGCTAGAGTGAGTGAAATTTCCAGGAGCATTTAATTTCCCCCAATGTAATTGTGAACCTTCTAGATAAATTAAAACAGAATCTTTGATAATGATGTTCGAAATTCCAAAATTTGAATATTTAGTTGTACTATTTAAATCTGCAGAAACAGCATATAAACCAGAATTATGCCCAAAATACAATCTACCAGAGCTTTTGTGAACAGCCATTGTATTTACATTCTGACCAAAATTTTTGGTATCATCTGCAGCAGGTAATTTTTTAAATTTAGTGAATTTGAAATTAGAATCTGATGGATTGTATAAATCAGTATAAAAAATTGAATTGGCACTTTGGGTTGAAATAAATAATCTCGTTGTATCTGAATTTTTAGTGTATCCTGTAATATTAGAAACATATCCACCGAAAACACCTTCAACCTTAGGTGCACTTAATTGTGCGAAGCTTAATTTTAAAATGAATAAAGAAATAAAGCAGAATAAAGTAAACCTTTTTATCATAATCGTATTTTTTATGCTATACGATTTTAGTATTTAGAATTGAACTCCAAATCAAAAATGAATAATTGGTAGTAAAATCAATTCAATTTGTGGGATATTCTGTAGTAGTGGTTAATAAGTTGAACTTATGAAGCATATTTATAGCTTCAGTTCTATTATTGACAAGCAGTTTATCGTAAATTCTTCTGGTATGAGTTCGAACAGTATTGATGCTTACAAAGAGTTTATCAGCAATCTCTTTATCTGGTAATCCTTCTGCCATATACAATAATACCTCATGTTCCCTTTTTGATAAAGGCACAATTTCATGAGGTAAATCTTCTTTAATTCCGGCGTATTTTTTATTTAGTTTGATTAGTTCCTCTTCTGTTGCAAGTAATTGTTGTTTTAAACTTACATTTTCAGACTTTACGCTTTCGATTTGCTTTTCAATGGATAAAATGTTTGCCTCAAGAATGAGTTGATTTGCAATTTTCTTTTTGTTATTTCTATACATAAAAATTGCAACTACAAAAACAACCAAAGCTAATAAACCTAGAATAATTAAACCAATCTTGAACTTCGAAATTTCTTCAGATTTCTGAACAAGCTCCTTATCTTTTTGAGTGATTTTTAGTTGATTGTCAACTTCAATATACTTTAGATTTTCAGCTAAATCATTTACCTCTTCTTTGTATTCATCATATATTTTACGATAAGTTAAAGCTTTATCCGGCCTCTCTAATTTTTCATAAACAAAACTTAGGTTTCTTGCAATAATTACAGTGTGATTGATGTTTTGACTTTGGTTAGAAATTTCAAAAGATTTTTCCATACTTATTGCGGCATTTTTCCAATCTTTCTTTTTTTGGAAAAGGTTGCCCTGGTTGTTATAAACAGCGGCCTCTCCTGATTTGTCGTTTAACGCGACAAATACTTTTAATGCTTCTTTGTAATTTTTTTCAGCTTCCAATAATCTGCCGGATTCAGTTTCATTGTCAGCAAGATTTACCAATTGCTGTGCATATTCTTTTTGAAAACCTAAGCCTTGAAAAATATGAGCTGCTTCATTAAAAAATGTTATTGCAGAATCAAATTCATTTTTTTTACTGTAAATGATTCCAAGACCATTCATAGATTGGGCAATGTATTCCGAATTATTAATTTGTTTTGATATTAGAAATCCATTGTAGTAGGATTCAAAAGCTCTTTCAGCATCTTTCTTTAACCAATAACATGAACCAAGATTATTAAATGTTTTGGCTTTGAAATTTGGGTCATCAAGAATCTCATAATAACTCAATGCCTGGGAATGGTAGGATATAGCTTTTGAAAAATCGCCATATTGCTTGCTACACATTCCTAAATTATTTAGTGCGTTTGCTTTTATTTTTATATCATTTGCCCATAAAATAGCATTTTGATATTTTAGAATGGCCTCCTTCAGGTTTCCTTTTAAATAATAATCTGCTCCTAGTCTGTTGCTGTTTCTTGAAATCTCAAAACTATCACCTGTTTGTAATAAGATGATAGATGCTTTTTCATGAAAATATACAGCGCTATCCAGTTTATTATTTAAATAATTTAAAAGTCCAATTTGACTTAAAGCAGAACCTGAAAATTTGGGTAAATCGGCTTTGGAAGATTCTTGATAAGCTTGGTTTGCAAATAAGAAAGCTTTTTTTAAATCTGAATTTTTATAAGCATTTGAGATTTCAAGTAATGTTTGAATTCTTTGTTCATTTGGTAGTTTTTGTTTAAGTTTTTCCAATAACTGAGCTGGTGCCTGCGCATATACCAATTGAATCTGAAGAGTTAATAAAAATAGAATCCTAAACCATCTCATATTGTAGGCCAAATTACGAAAAAAAACAATTTAGTAATTGTTCAAATTAAAAATAAGTTCAATTAGTAGTCATTATATTTTTGGGATGAGTTCTAATTATTTTAATGGATTTATTTTGCTTTAATATTCAAAAAAAAGAGAACTTCTTGAATCAAAAAGCTCTTTTTTTTTATTAGAATATTTACTTTAATTGGAAACCAAATTCCAGATTTTCATAAACAGCTCTGAACAAATTTCTTCCATTGGATTTGTTCTGTCAAGTAATGGATTTATTTCAGTAATTTCCCAGGCAATGGTTTTTGGCGATTTTAGTAGACCACTTAATAAAATTACTGCTTCATCTTTTGATAATCCTTGAGGCACCGGAGTTCCGGTACCGATTGAAATTTCAGGATCTAAACTATCTACATCAAAAGAAATTAAAATCAAATCACATGAATCAAGATAATTTAATGTTTCTTCTAAAATTACCTCTATACCTTTAGCTTTTCTATCTGCCGGACTATACCATTTAATTTGATGTTTATTAATCAAATCCTCTTCATCTTCTTCAGTATCTCTCAAATCTATAAACACCAAGTCTTCGAAATTAATTTTAGGGGTAATTTTTTTATCACCTAATTCTAATAAATCTTGCCAAAGTTCAAGTTCTTTTTCTGTGATTTCATTTTTATCCTCAACTTCATGTTTTAATCCTAAAGCAGCAGCAAGTGGCATTCCATGCATATTTCCGGATGGAGTTGAAAAAGGATTATGCAAATCAGCATGCGCATCTATCCAAATAACACCTAAGCGTTTGTCGGGATGCATATTTTTAATAGCGGCAATAGGAGATGAGCCATTGCTGTGGTCGCCGGAAAGAATAATTGGAAAAGGATTTTTTTCTTCTAAAATAGAAGAAATTTCTTTGATGGCTCTTTTCTGTACCTCGATAATAGAATCGATGTTTTTTAGAAAAGGATGAAGATTATCTGAGCTTAAATCTTCAGCACTTACTCTAGATACAGAAGGATTTTGAAAATCCTCAATTCCTGTTTTTTTTAATTGATTGAGCAAAGCCTGTGGGCCAAGTTTGGCACCTTTTTTTCCGGCTCCGAAATCTGATTCAATAGTTACAAATTTTACATTTTTCACAAAACCTCCGAGGGATGGTGTAATGGCAAATATAGCTTTTGACTTCAAAATGCTTTATCCAATTAAATAATGTTTGATTAAAAATGATATGGTTTTCAGTTGTTTAGCTTTATTTTTTAATTTTAAGTAGTTCAAGGCCACAGATTTGAGCCTATTCAATCAATTTTTGTCATTTATTAAAATATTTACATTGAATTTTTATTGTTTGCTTAACATTGCAAAAAAATAAAATATTGAGCGCACCACACATAAGAAATAGGTATACAGACCTTATTCATCAAACATTCTTTTTTCCGCGTCATGGTTTTGAGGTAGTTGATAATCAATTATTTTTTCATGGAATTGATTTAATGGCCTTAGTAAAGGAATATGGTTCACCCTTAAAATTCACTTATTTACCTAAAATTGAGAGTCAAATAAGTAAAGCCAAGGAGCTATTCGCTAGTGCTATTGAAAAATATGAATATAATGGTTCATATAATTATTGTTATTGCACCAAAAGCTCTCACTTTAGTTTTATTTTAAATGAGGTTTTAAAATGCAATGTTGATTTAGAAACCTCATCAGCATTTGATTTGGATATTATCAAATCTATTGAGTCAAAAGGGAAATTCAGAAAAGATCAGTTTATTGTGTGCAATGGATATAAAACAGATTCTTATGCACAAAAGATGGCTGAAATGGTCAATGAAGGTTATAACAATCTGGTTTGTGTTTTAGATAATCCTGAAGAATTGGATTTAATCAACAAATACACAAAAAATCAAACCAATTTAGGAATTAGAATAGCAACTGAAGAAGAACCTAACTTTTTGGTTTATACATCTAGATTGGGAATGAGTTATAAAAGGGTGGTCGATTTATATGAAAGTAAAATCAAAGATCATCCTAACTTTAAGTTGAAAATGCTTCACTGTTTTGTGAATTCCGGAATTAAGGATACAACCTATTATTGGAGTGAACTTACGCGATTAGTAAATGTTTATTGTGATGTTAAAGAAGTTTGTCCTGATTTAGATACATTGGATATTGGAGGGGGCATGCCTATTTATACCTCTCTAGGCGTTGAATATGATTATGGTTATATGATTGACCAAATTGTATACTATATTAAATCAATTTGTGAAAATAGAGGAGTTCCTGAGCCAAATATTTTTACTGAATTCGGTTCATTTACTGTTGGAGAAAGTGGCGGTGTTCTTTATTCAATTATTGGAAAAAAAGAACAAAACGATAAAGAACAATGGTATGTAATTGATAGTTCATTTATAACTACATTGCCAGATACTTGGGGCATTGGACAAAAGTTTATTTTATTGGCATTGAACCAATGGGATCATGAATTTCAAAGAATAAATTTAGGTGGTTTAACATGTGATGGTCAGGATTTTTATAATTCAGACACACATACGAACCAGGTTTTTATGCCTAAGATTACAGATGATGAGCCATTATTGATGGGTTTTTTCCATACAGGTGCTTATCAGGAAAGTTTAGGTGGTTATGGAGGAATACAACATTGCCTAATTCCGGCTCCAAAACACCTGATAATAGACAGGAATAAATCCGGAGAATTAACTTATCAACTATTTGCTGAGGAACAAACTCCAGAAGCAATGTTGAAAATTTTGGGATATTAAATTTAATCACCTTATATTTGCAAAAAAGAAAATTATGGCTACTACAAGATTAAAAAGAAAAGACAGAAGAAATAAGGTAACTTCGGTACTTCGTAAGAACCGTATTAAAGTAAATACCCAATTGGTGAAAATTAAGTCTCCATTCAAAGAGCAGACCGCTATCATCGAAGAATAATATTTTCTGTAAGAAATTAAAAAAGTCGATTCGTTTGAATCGACTTTTTTTGTGCCTTAAAATCAAAGATTTAAAACAAAAAAAGGCAACATATATGTTACCTTTTTTCAATATGTGCCGTGAAGGAGACTCGAACTCCTATGCCCTTGCGAGCACCACCCCCTCAAGATGGCATGTCTACCAATTTCACCACCACGGCAATGCGATGGCAAATATGGCTTAAAATACTTTATTCCGCAATATTAATGTGAGTTTATTTAACTACTGCTTTTAATGGCGATAGAATTAAGGAAACTCCATCAACTATAGCTGTAAATCCATCAATTACCGACTGAAAGTCTACAACAAATACAGTAATCATTGCTGTTACTATTGCCATCATTAAACCTCTTACTAAATAAATCATAATGTTTTGTTCTAGGGTTTTTGTCGAATTTTCTGAAAACAAATGTAAGAATGTGGATAAGCTAAAAAAATACTTATTCCACAAACAGGGTAATTATCTATTTTAGTAGTCATTATTTTACTTTAAAGCATCAACTTATGCACAACAATGTGGAAAAAGCTACTATAAATGGAACTAATACCTCATTTACTATTAATAATTATGGGGCTGAATTATGTTCAGTTAAAGATAAACTAACTGATTATGAGTTTATGTGGCAGGCAGACCCTAAAATTTGGCCACGACACGCACCTGTTTTATTTCCTTTTGTTGGAAAAACTGCTCAAAATCAATTTCTACATTGTGGAAAGTTGCATCCGATTGGTCAGCATGGCTTTGCCAGGGACAATAAATTTGAGATAACAGAACTTTATACAGATTTAGTTACTTTTACCCTTAGGGGTGATTCTGAGAGATTTCCACAATATCCTTTTGAGTTTATTTTTAATATTTGTTATCAGGTAATTGGCGATGATTTAAAAATTAGCTATAAAACTTATAATATAGGAAATGGTGATATGTATTTTAGTGTAGGTGCGCATCCCGGCTTTGCATTACCGATTTCTAATCTATCTGAATATGTGATTGAATTTAATGAAAAAGAGAATTTAGAAGCTCATTTGTTGGTAGAAGGACTTTTTGATGGCAATACTTCAAACATTTTAGAAAATAAAAGTGAGCTTAATTTAAGCAAAGAGCTTTTTGAGAAAGATGCGCTTGTTTTTAAAAATTTAAAATCTAAATTTATCAAGCTTAAACATCTCAATTCGAATTTTTCTATAGAAATGGATATATCTCAATTCCCATATTTGGGTATTTGGGCTAAAGTTCCTTGTGAAGATTTTATTTGCTTAGAGCCTTGGCAAGGTTTAGCTGACAAAGTTGATTTCAAGGGTGAAATTTCTGAAAGGGAAGGAATTGTTAAATTAGCTCCTGGTGCTGAGCATGAGTTAAGTTATACTATTGGCTTTCAATCGCCAATCTAATATGATAAGTTCTTTTAATTCACCTGATTTACTTTTTGATATAAAATTTTTGAATGATGTAAAATATTATTCCTCCTGTAAAATATGCAATCAGGTCAAAGATGTCTGAGGTATATGCCGGTATATATCTGGCTAGAATAATTTCGAACAAAATTCCGAAATACAAAATAACAGAAAGTATGAAGAACTTTGAATAAATAAAAAGTGGATTTACCCATATTTGCTGCAAAAACAAAGAAAATGTAAGCACCATTGGTACCACTAAAAAGTCATCAAAATATGAACTCAAAAAAATGGGAAATATTATCCATTTTTTAGATATGTGAAAAATCAACCATAAAATAAAAAAAACTAAAAAGGCCTGAAAACTTCTTTTTTCAATAGCATCTTTAATATTGAAATAAAATCGATTCATCCGGGTAATACAATCAGAATAAATGTGATGAGAGCAATTATTCCCATCAAAATAAGTTGACCACCTCGGATTAATTTTTCTAGAATATAATAAAGCGGATTTTTTTCTGAACCATTTATTTTATACCAATTAAGCAAAAAAGGAGCAGCACTCAGAT
>JBIPMI010000298.1:0-3646 GCA_044369215.1 Bacteroidia bacterium
TTGAAAGACTTAAGGATTTTTATGAATTACTCCTAAATAATCTTCCTATTGATGTAGTTGTTTTCTCTAAAGAACAAAAATATTTATATATAAACCACAAAGCTGTTTCCGATAAAAGCAGGAGAGATTGGTTAATTGGTAAAAATGATTTTGAATATGCTCAAAAGTATGGCCTTTCAGATATTTATGTTTTAGGAAGAAAGGCTATGTTTAATAAAGTTTTGGAAACAAAACAAATTCTGGAATTTGAAGAAGAATACCCAAATAAATTAGAAGATGGTAGTAGTAAATGGGTTTTAAGATTCTTTACTCCAATTCTAAATTCTGAAAATGAAATAGACCATATTTTGGGATTTGGATTGGAAATATCTGAGCGTAAAAAGGCAGAGTTGGATACGCTTACAAATTTAGATAGACAGAAAGAATTGAATGAACTCAAAAATAAATTTGTAAGTACCATTTCACATGAATTCAGAACTCCACTTGCTACAATCAGAAGTAGCATGGATTTAATGGATATTTTTACAGATAAAAAGGAAATTCAAATCCCTAAAATAAAAGAGTTTATAGGAGTTGTAAATAATGAAATTCAGATTTTAACTTCATTATTAAATGATGTATTGTTAATGGGTCGACATGAAGCCAGACAAACACCATTTCATCCAAAATTAAATCAGGTTGACTTAGTCATTCAAAATGTAATTTCTCAAAATTTCAGATTTATACAAAATAGAGAAATCAAAGTTGACTGTGCAATTAAACTAAAGAATATAGAATTTGATGAAAAGTTGATTTCACATGTATTCTCAAATGTAATTTCTAATGCTATTAAGTATTCAGAACAGGATGTTTTTATTACTATCACTCAAGATTCTAATGAAACAATCGTTTCTATAAATGATTCAGGAATAGGTATTCCTGAGGAAGATTTAAATAGGTTGTTTAATTCATTCTTCAGGGCTTCAAATAGCAAAGATTTTCAAGGAACAGGCTTGGGATTAGTAATTGTAAAAAACTTTGTTGAAATGCATGGTGGTTCAAGTTATATCAAATCAAAAGTGGATGTAGGTACGGAATTTATAATCAAATTGCCAAATAAAATAAAAGAATTTTAAAAAATGGAACAATCAAAAATATTGGTAATTGAAGACGAAAAAGTTCTCAGAAATAATATCTGTGAAATATTGGAACTTTCTGATTTTCTGGTTGAATCTGCGGCGAATGGGAAAGATGGATTAAAGAAAATTTATGATTGGCAACCAGATTTGATTTTGTGTGATGTGATGATGCCGGAAATGGATGGTTTTGAGGTTTTATTTAATTTAAGGCAATCATTAAATAACCATGTACCTTTTATTTTTTTAACGGCAAGAGTTGACAGAGATGATACCAGAAAAGGAATGAATCTTGGTGCAGATGATTATTTAACAAAACCATTCTCAAGAGTAGAATTATTAAATGCAGTTAATTCAAGACTCGATTTAAGAAAGAAAATTGGTTTCAATCATACCTCCGAAATTGGAATTAGAAATATCCTCCAAGTATTAAGCAGTCAGGATACAAATTCTCCTTTAAATGGCATAATTGGTTTTGGTGAATATTTGAAAAATCATCCTGAAGATATTGACCCGGAAGCTATTCAGCAAATGGGGGTATATATAAAGGAAGCCGGTGAAAAGATTTACAGAATGTCGAAAAAGCTGAGTTTGTATGAAAGTTTAGTTAGTAATACTATCACCAAAAATCTATTTACAACTCCTGAAGATTCTTTGACTTTTGATTTAAATGTTCTGATTGAAAATACAATACTCAAAGTAGCAAATGATTTTAACAGGTCATGGGATACACATTTATTATTAGAAAAAGTTAGTTCAACACTTGATAGGTATTTTGTTCAATTTATAGTTTCTGAAATAGCAGATAATGCTTTTAGGTATTCCATAAAAAATCATCCTGTAATGATCAAAGCTTTTATGGAATCAGATGAGATGATACTTACGATTACAGATGAAGGTTATGTTTCAGGTGATGAACATATTCAGAAGATAAAAACAATTAACGCATTTTCAAAAACGAATCCTTACGATGAAAATTTAGGTTTGGGAATTTATCTCAGTTCTAAAATTCTTGAAAAAGTAGGTGGCTCAATTGAATTCTCTCACAATTTTCCTAAAGGACTAGTTGTGAAAATTAAATTTCCTAATAACATAATTTAAAATCAAAATTTATAATGAAACACAAAGTTCTCGTAGTTGAAGACTACGCACCAATGCGACAGATTCTAAAAGACATCCTAGCTGATTATTTTAATTTATTAGTAGCTGAGGATGGAGATGCTGCTTTGCAAATTTGCGAAGAGGATCAACCTGATTTAATCATTTCAGATATTATGATGCCTAAAAGAAATGGCTTGAGTCTGTTAGATGCTTTAAAATCAAATCCAAAAACAAAAGATATTCCTCTTATTTTCATTACAGCCTTAACTGATATTGAAGATAAACACAAAGGCCTTGAATTAGGTGCTGTTGATTACATTAGCAAGCCTTTTGATATCAAAGAAGTAATCATGAAAGCTAAAAACATATTGAAGGACAGACAAAGTTTACAATCAAAAAGTGAGTTGAACAAAATGTTTGAAGAAAATAAAATTAGTGTTGATGATAGAAACGCTGAATTTATTAGAAAAACAAAAGCTTATATTTCTGATAATTTATCGAATTCAGAGCTTTCGGTAAAAATGATTTCAGAACACCTTACAACTTCATTGTCAACATTTGAAAGGTATTTTGAGAAACACTTTCATGAAACACCTAAAGTGTATATTAGAACTCAAAGACTTGAAAAAGCCTATTTGTTGTTCAAAAACAATTATACGAGTGTAGCTGATGTTGCATTTTCAGTTGGATTTAATTCACTTTCCTATTTCTGTAAATGCTTCAAAGACCAATACAAAGTTTCACCTTCTTCGGTTATTAAAAAACAAAAGAAATAAACCTTATTTCAAATTAAGCTTTGAAATAAACTAAAAAGATCTGAGATGTTTTTAAAGTAATTATCTATTTCAATTTACTTTATTATTCATTTAATAAACCTTCACCCAACCAAAAATGGCTCATCTCAACAGATGGGCCATTTTTATTCTTATATACCAAAGTTTGACAATAAGAATCCTTTCTTTATTATTGTTCAAAATCGCAAATATGAAGCAAATTCTAAAACTAAGTTCCATTTTACTTATTAGTTCTATTTTCTCTATTTCTTGCGGATCTAGTTCAAAATCTAGTTCAGCAGAATCAAAACCAGCCAAATCGCCTATTGAAATCAAAGTAAAATCTTGCAAAAAATACGATGGTTTATTTCCTGTTTATCAAGATACTATTAACGGAAGTACTTATATAATTGTTAAAAAAGAACAACTCGAAAAAGACTTTATTTATTTCTCTTACACAGCTGATGGCGTTGTGGCTGCAGGTCATTTTAGAGGAAGTTTCAGAGACAATCGTCTTTTTACTATTAAAAAATATTTCGACAGAATTGAGTTTGTAATTAAAAATACCGGTTATTATTTCGACTCTTCAAATCCAATTAGCAAATCAGCCCTTGCGAATATTTCTCAAGCAATTATAGTAAACCAAAAAATTCTTGC
>JBIPMI010000299.1:0-3645 GCA_044369215.1 Bacteroidia bacterium
GGAAATACATTGATTGGATTGGTTGAAGGAATGCCTGCAAGTACCTGAGAAAAAACAAATTTCACCTCAGGGGCCGAATTTTTTATTGGAAACAATGTTGAAGCAGGGGTATCATCTTTTTGTCCAAGTTGGTCAATTGCCCTAACTAAAATTACAACATCAGAACTATCCTGACCGGGAGGAATATTCATTAAAAAGATACTATCCTGTGAAGTGGTAGTTTTCCAGCTTAACCCATTATCTGATGAAACTTCAAAAGCCTTAATAAATCCACCTGCTGAAGTACCCCACCAATGGGCTTCAACTCTAGTTGTTAATCTATCCGGACCGGTTCTGAAAATGGTATCAACTACCATAAAAGTTTCCGGTAAAGCTTGTTTTTTTTTCTCACCATCAAAACCTTTTTTACAAGCAGTAGAAAAGAGGATAGTGAATATCAGAAAAGTTAAAATGTTAAATTTCATGAGATGCAATTATAATGCATTAGCGTTTCAAACTTACGAGAATAGAAAAAGACAAAAAAGCTTAAAAAAGAGATTTGTTCAATAAACACATTTTTAATGCGGTATCGGCAGCTTCAATTCCTTTATTTCCGTGTTTGCCGCCGCTTCTATCCTTTGCCTGTTGCAGGTTATTGGTTGTTAATACACCAAAAATCACGGGTTTGTTAAGTTTTAGTGAAACTTCTGTAATGCCATTTGCGCAGGCATCACAAATAAAATCGAAATGACGAGTTTCCCCTTGAATGACACAACCAATTGTAATGACAGCATCTATTTTAGATTTCATGGCAAGCCACTGAGCACCAATTGGTAATTCAAAAGTACCTGGAACAGCATGCACACGGATATTCTTTTTTTGAACACCTTTTTGATTTAAAAATTCAATAGCAGCATCGCGCATCGAATAGGTTATTTCTTCATTCCAATCGGCTACAACTAAGCCAATATGAAGTGATTTGAAGATTTTGTTTTGTTCCAGAGAAGTTTCTGAAAGATTTTTTAAAGCTGTTGCCATATTTTAAAAATAAAAAAGCCAACCTTTCGATTGGCTTTTCAAATACTATAATAAAAACTAATTAGCTGATTCCATAGCTTTTGCACGAGCGATATATTTATCAATATCACCTGCTTCTTGGCTTTCAGAATAATCTTTCTTGATTTTTTCGTAAGCATCAGCAGCTTTTCCATAATTTTTCAATTCTTCAAAAGCAATACCTGCCTTTTTAAGAAAAATAGGAGAAGTTAATTTGTTTTTGCTTTGACCGGCAGCTTTCATGTATTGTGAAGCAGCTTTATCAATATCTCCACTTTCAGAATAAGCATCACCTAATAAACCGGTAGCTAAAGGACCAACCAAATCATTGTCTGTAGAAAAATCTTCAAGGTGATCAATTGCAGCAGCAAAATCACCTTTTTTCATATTACAAACACCTGCATAATAATGAGCAAGGTTTCCAGCTTTAGTTAAGCCGTAAGTTTCACTAATTGAGTTAAAACCTTCAATGCTACCTTGTCCATTTAAAGCTAACTCAAAACTATCTTTTTCGAACCAAGCTTGCGCCTGGAACATAGCAGCCTGAGCTTCTTTTTCTTTTGGTTCTAAATAAAACGATCTGAAACCGATATAGGCTCCAACTGCCAAAACAATTACCAAAGCACCATATTGGATGGCTTTTTTATTGTTTTCATAAAATGATTCAACCTTATGCGATGTTCCAATTAATGTTGCATCAAGGTCTAATTGTTTTTTTTCTTCAGAATTCTCCATTTCTTAACTATTCTTATTCTTTTATAAAAGGGTAACCGCTTTCCTTGTAAACATCAGTAAATAACTCAGACTCATCTGGATAAGGAGAGTTTTCGCTAAATTCAACTGAATCAAGGACGATTTCATTCACTTTTTCTTCAATTTTATCAAGATCAGCCTCTGTAGCCCATTTTTTAGCAAGGATTACACTTTTAACCTGTTCAATAGGATCTTGTTTTTTGTATTCTTCAACCTCTTCTTTGGTTCGGTATTTCGCAGGATCGCTCATACTATGACCACGGTAGCGGTAAGTTCTGATTTCAAGTAAAGAAGGACCATCGCCTTTTCTGCATCTCTCAGCAGCTCTTGCAATTGATTCATGAACGTCTTCTGTTCTCATACCATCAACAGATTCAGAAGGCATATCGTAAGCCAAACCAATTTTATATAATTCTTCTACGTTTGAGGTTCTTTCAACTGAAGTTCCCATAGCGTAACCATTGTTTTCAATAACAAAAATTACCGGAATCTTCCACAACATAGCCATGTTAAAGGTTTCATGTAATGCACCTTGACGAACTGCACCATCACCAAAATAGCAAACAGTTACCTGTTTCCCACCGCGGTACATATCAGCAAATGCAATACCGGCTCCTAAAGGAATTTGACCACCAACAATGCCATGTCCACCAAAGAAATTATGCTCTTTGCTAAACATATGCATGGAACCACCTTTTCCTTTTGAGCAGCCTGTGGCTTTACCATAAAGCTCAGCCATTACTTCTCTTGCAGGGATTCCACAAGCCAAAGCATGAGCGTGGTCTCGGTATGCAGTTATTAATCTATCGTCTTTTTCAAGGGCACTCATCGTTCCTGCAACAACTGCTTCCTGACCGATATACAAATGACAGAACCCTTTGATTTTTTGTTGACCATAGAGCTGTGCCGATTTTTCTTCGAATCTGCGCATGAGCATCATCGACTCATACCAGTTCAAATAGGTTTCTTTTGTAAAAGTTTGTTTTGCCATTTTTTGAGAATTGCAAAAGTAACCAAAATCTTGTTATTGCCAAGTGTATGTGAAGCGCTCATAATCAGTAAGAAATATTTTTACATTCTTCTCAATTAACTAAAATCTTACCTTGCAGCTATGTATCTGGATGGATTGAAACTGCAAAACTTTAAAAACCACGCTTTTGCAGATTTTACGTTCTGTAAACAAGTCAATTGTTTTACAGGTAAAAACGGGATTGGGAAGACCAATATTCTTGATGCAATTTATTATTTAGCCTTTACAAAAAGTTTTTTTAATGGGCAGGATCAACATTCCGTAAAACATGAAGAACCCTGGTTTAGCATAGAATCAAACTTAATTAAAGATTCAATTTCTCAACATCTCAGACTTTTTTATCAAAAGGGTTCAAAAAAAACACTCTTTGTAAATAATAATGAACCTGAAAAATTTGCAGATCATATTGGAACCATTCCTTTAGTGATGATTTTGCCGGGTGATATCCAAATTATTCATGAATCTTCAGAGGAAAGAAGACGTTTATTCGATACCATTTTGTCGAGTTGTGATAAACAGTTTTTGTTTGCTTTGATGTCATATAACAGGCAACTGGAACAAAGAAATAAATTATTAAAAGATTTGGCAGAAGGTTATTCTGTTGATATGGAATTGTTGATGGTTTACAATTCTAAATTGGTTGAGTTTGGTACCATTATTTTTAATAAACGAAATGAAATGGTTCGCGAATTGTACGATTTGTTCAGAAATCATTACCATGAAATCTCGTCGGGAGCAGAATTGGCTGAAATCAACTACCAATCTGATTTAAGTGAAAAACCATTTGATGAGATTCTAATAATACAAGACCAGGTTGATAGATTGGC
>JBIPMI010000300.1:0-3639 GCA_044369215.1 Bacteroidia bacterium
AGCGACTCTATTAGGTGTGCCTTTTAAACTATCATCATTTAAGTCGAGACCTAATATGAGCATAATTTCTTTAAAATGTTTTTGAATTAATTCAATTTTCAATTCATCATCCAATTCAAAGGCATCAGCTCTTAAAGGAGTTTCCATTGAAAATAAGTGGTGATCCTCATGTTGGTCTTCCATGTCTGAGTTATTATTTTCCGTTGTATTCAACAAAGTTTCTTTCGGTTTCATAAAGAGTTATTTTAAGATGGTTATTTTCTGGAATATGTTTTCGTAAGAGGTTCCAAATAACAACTGCAATGTTTTCTGCAGTTGGATTTAGATGTTTAAATTCCTCAGTATCCAGATTCAGATTTTTATGATCAAATCTGTCTTCAATCTGAGTTTTAATTAAATCGCTTAAAACCTTCATGTCCATCATATATCCAGAAATTGGGTCGATTTCACCAGTAACAGTTACAATCAAATCATAATTATGTCCATGGTAATTTGCATTGTTGCAATTTCCAAAGAATGATTTGTTTTGTTCTGCCGTCCACTCAGGAACGTTTAACCTGTGTGCTGCGTTGAAATGCGATTTCCTTGATATACTTATTTCCATCTGGTTTGCAATTTAGTGATATATAAACAAGAAAAGCTTCAGAAATCCTCTCATCTTTATTCGGTTTATAGAGTTCAACATGAAACCGAGTGTTTTGTTTAAGTATTTTACACTTTAGTTAATTTTTATAAAGGAATTGCAAGCTTTACTTGGCGATTAATTGCTAAAATTTGGTCAGTTTTTAGAGTTAAACTATACAATGTTATTTTAAAATCCTGAAAATCTGAATTTTATATTTTGTTTAAGTCTTGTTTAAAAATATTAAACAAAATCGCTTGCATAGTTCAATTTAGTCCCGTAGGTTTGTTTAACAATTCTAATAAAAGATTAAACAATATGACCTCCATTGAATTCAAAAGATTAGTTGAAAGAGAAGCTCGTCCATTGAGACATTATGCTTATCAGCTTACCAGAAATGTGGAAGACACTAATGATCTGGTTCAAGAGACAATGCTTAAAGCATTCACTTACCAAGACAAGTTTGAGGATGGTACAAATTTGAAAGGATGGTTGTATACCATTATGAAAAATACCTTCATCAATAACTATAGAAGAATGGTTAAGCGAAATACTTTTATTGATCAAACTGATAATGACTTTTATTTGGATAGTGTTACACTCAGTGTAAAAAATGAGGGTGAAAGTAAATTCATGATGAATGATATTGACAGAGCCATCGATGAATTACCTATGAGTCTGAAGAAACCTTTTACTATGAATTTTAAAGGGTTTAAATACCATGAAATTGCAGAAATCTTAAACATTCCAATTGGAACAGTTAAAACAAGAATATTTGTTGCCCGTCGTCAACTTCGCCAATCACTTAACCATTATGGTGCAATGTATGGCTTAGATAACGCTATGATGGCAACCGCCGAATAAGTTTTTTTAGAGGTCTAAAGATTAAAGCAGCTTTTAAGCTGCTTTTTTTGTTTTTTTTGGTATGATTGTAAGCTTAAATTCGTTTAGACAATTTTGATTATGAAAAAAATATTTGCATCTGTTTTATTTACGCTCTTTTTCCTTAATTCCTATGCTCAATTCGGAACTTTTAAAAAGAAGGAGGATCTGGAAAAATTTAAAGATTCGAAACTAATTGTAGTCATGTTTAACGACAGTGCATACAATGCTTCAGTTGCTGCTGCAATGGAGAAGTACTGGAGTTTTACTGCTTTTGATTTTGCTGCAGATGATGAAATGGCAAAGTATAGAAAAGGAAATTATACATTTCTAATTTTTAGTAAAGCTAAAGGTTCAAAAAATAAATCTAAATTGGGTAGTTCAGAAGATGATCTTAATGGGTTGGCCATTATAAATAAATTTTCGAAAAGAGCTACCAAAGAAAATTTACTAGCTTATGCTTTTTGCAATAATAAAATTGACACACAAGATTGGGAAACTGAAATGATTCGTGGAGTTCAGCTTTTAAATAATTACTTTAACTATGCTGTGCAAGTTGAAAAGGATAGAGATTTATCGGAAAGTTCAATGATGGCCAATTATCCTTCTGATAAAAGTAATTTGTTTGATAAAAAGCTTTTAATAGAAAACAAACAAATACAACTAAAAGGTAAAGAAGAACCAATGGATGTTTATGGTGGTGAAGTTGAGGCAGAAGTTGAAGATGAAGAGATTCAAACAGCCATAAAAAATCAGGACAATAGTATCATGTATTTTTATTATGCAAAGGATGAAAAATCTTGCAATAAATTATTTGTAAGTGCTGCCAATAGCGAATTGATGTACTTTGTGACTTCAGCTCCTGATAAGTGTAAATGTGAGTTGAAAGACTTAAAAGCTCTTAAGGATATGAGAGAAAATTTATCAAAAAAGAATAGTAAGAATAAAGATTAATCTGACTTAAACCCATAAAAAAACGGCTGTTCCTATTAAGAACAGCCGTTTTTTTTATTCTATTTGATTACAAAAACGAAGGAAACTGATTAGGATTATAATCGGTCATCATTCCCAATACTTTTTCAAAAACATCTTCAACAGATGGTTTGCTAAAATAATCACCGTCTGTGCCATAAGCCGGTCTGTGAGCTTTTGCAGTTAAAGTAAGAGGTTTAGTATCTAAATAACTCCATGCATTTTGCTCTTCCAAAATTTGTTGAAGAATATATGCGCTTGCTCCTCCCGGAACATCTTCGTCAATTACTAAAAGCTTATTTGTCTTTTTTATTGATTCAACTATTTGGTGATTGATATCAAATGGCAACAACGTTTGAGCATCAATAATTTCGCAGTTAATTCCAAAATCCTCCAATTGCTCTGAAGCCTCCTGAACAATTCTTAAGGTTGAACCATATGATACAATAGTAAGGTCTTTTCCTTCTTTAACAACCTCAGGAATTCCTAATGGAACATTATAATCGCCAATATTATCAGGAAGTTTTTCTTTTAATCTGTAACCATTTAAGCACTCAATTACCAAAGCAGGTTCATCTCCTTGAAGAAGTGATTTGTACATGCCTGCAGCCTGAGTCATATTTCTTGGAACACAAACATGCATGCCTCTAATGGAATTTAATATCATTCCAATTGGAGAGCCTGAATGCCAAATGCCTTCTAGACGATGTCCTCTGGTTCTTACAATTAATGGTGCTTTTTGGCCACCTTTTGTTCTGTATTGCAAGGTAGCAACATCATCACTTAATGGTTGAAGTCCGTATAACAAATAATCCAGGTATTGAATTTCAGCAATAGGTCTTAGTCCCCTTAATGAAGCTCCTAAACCCTGACCAATGATAGTAAGTTCACGAATTCCAGTATCAGAAACACGGCTTTCGCCATATTTATCCTGTAAACCTGCGAAGCCTTGGTTTACATCTCCTATTTTTCCCAAATCTTCACCAAATGCAAGAACTCTTGGGTCGCTTCCCAGAATATAATCAAAAAAGGCAACCAATAATTCTCTGCCATCAACCATTTTACTTTCATTTGAATATGCCGGTTTGGTTTCGTTTATTTTGAAAATATTTTGCTTAGAGTTTGAGAATAAAGCAGAATTATATCTTGCTGAGTTTTCGTTT
>JBIPMI010000301.1:0-3638 GCA_044369215.1 Bacteroidia bacterium
ATGATTATAGTGCAATCCAGCATTAAATGTTAATTGTGTATTTATTCTATAATTCCAGTTGGCATAAGCTTGTCCTAAATATGTAGTTTCTTCAAAATCTAATTGGCTTCTATATGCATTTAATTCATTTACAAAAACACTATCTGAACTATTGCCGTATTGTTGGCTAGCAATCACACCAATTTTAAAAGTATTTTTAGCATTAATTTTTGTATTGTAATAAGAATGAACTGCTAATTTTCCAAAAGATGAATTTGAGTTAAAAAGGTAGAATTTATCATTTGTTGGACTCAAAGTATCAACTTTTGTTCTATTACTCTCACCCGATGCGGTAATTACTGTTTTAACAAAAGAACGTTTGTTAATTTGCGCAATATTTGTGATACCCAAAACTCCCATTTTACTAGTAAAATCAATATCTTGAGGTTGAGCTTCCTTTTTTCTATCCTCAGCAGTTTTATCAGAATCTAATAACTTGGTTGAACTTGTTCCTCCAATTCCCCAAACACTCCAATTACCAGTTTTTGTATTGGGCATACTTACTTTAAATGTAGCATCCTGATAAAATGGAATACCTGAATCACCAAATTTAAATCCAATGGCATCGAAAAAAGAAAGTGTTGAATAACGATATGAAGCTAAATAACTTGATTGACCATTTTTAATTGGACCTTCAGCCAATAATTCCAATCCATTAAAACCAATTTGACCAATGAACTCATGTTTTTCATTGTTTCCATTTCTTATTTTTAAGTCGAAAACACCTGCGTTTGCATTGCCATATTCTGCAGGAAATGCACCTGTTAAGAAATCTGAATTTGCTAAAGTATTATTATTCAAAATACTTACTGGACCACCATTTGCGCCTTGGTTTGAAAAGTGATTTGGATTGGGAATATCAGCACCTTCTAAACGCCATAATAAACCTAAAGGAGAATTTCCACGAATCACAATATCATTACGTTGATCGTTTCCACCACCTGCAACTCCAGCAAAATTGGCGGCCATACGCGATGGGTCTTGCAAAGCACCAGCATATCTAGTTGCCTGATCGATAGTAAAGCTTCTACCTGAAACTAAAATCAATTCATTATTAGGAGCGGCTTTATTTGATTTTGCTGTGATGATTAATTCTTTTGCAGAAACAACTTTTTCTGCTAATTCAATATTCAAAACTACTTCTTTAGCCGAGTTAATGATGATATCATTTATCATCCTGTCTTCATACCCGACATAAGATATCTTCATTGATTTTCTACCAACCGGAACATTTAAAATTCTAAATTTACCTTGTTCATCGGTGGCCGAGCCAAAGGTTTTTGTATCGTTGATAACAATAACTGTAGCACCAATTAATGGTTGTTTGCTATCTTTATCAATAACAATACCTCTAACGGTTTGAGATAATTCTGTTTTCTGAGCGAAAGCAGTTATGATAGAAAAACTAAGTAATAGAAATAAGGATATTCTTTTCATGATTCAATATTTAATGATACAAATTTGAATCAAGAAATGCTAAAGAATGATTGAAAACCGACAAAACGGAGGAATTAATGCCTGAAATGAAAAAAGTAAAAGTTGAAAACGAAAATCTAGTTGATAGCAACTACACTTTTAATATCAGGAATAGCTGCTTTAATTCCGCTTTCAATACCAGCTTTCATAGTCATATGGCTCATGCTACAACTGCTGCAATTCCCAATTAACCTCAAGCGTACTTCCATATCTTCGGTAAGTTCAACCAATTCAACATCACCTCCATCGGCTTGTAAAAATGGGCGCATACCATTCAATGCAATTTCAATTTTAGCTAATAAAGAATCATTCATATTATTGTTCAACTGGTTTAAGGTTTGCGTTTAAAACGGCAATCTGACGTGCTACTTTTTCTGATATTTGGAAAAATGCTTTTTGTACAGGACTATTACTATCCATAACAGCAGGAATTCCGTTATCGCCACCTTCACGAATATCCATATAAATAGGCACTTCACCTAAAAAAGGTACATCTAATTCATTCGACATCGTTTTTCCACCACCATTTCCAAAAATATAATATTTGTTTTCAGGTAACTCAGCAGGTGTAAAATAGGCCATATTTTCTACAATGCCTAAAATCGGCACCTTTACTGGCGTCATAGTAAACATAGTAGCAGCCTTATACGCATCGGCTAAAGCAACAGCTTGAGGTGTTGTTACCATTACAATTCCAGTTAAAGGAACAACCTGTAACATGGTTAAGTGAATATCACCTGTTCCTGGAGGTAAATCTAAAATCAAATAATCCAATTCACCCCAATCGGTATCATTTACAAACTGACGTAATGCAGAAGAAACCATAGGACCTCTCCAAACAACAGCTTGTTCAGGTTTGATTAAAAATCCAATTGAAAGAAGTTTAATTCCGAATTTTTCAACCGGCACCATTAGCGATTTGCCATCAACATCACGCATAGAAGGTTGGCTATTCATTTCACCAAACATCATTGGAATGGAAGGACCATGAATATCTGCATCTAGTAAACCTACTTTGGCGCCTTTTAATGACAATGAGAGCGCTAAACTGGCAGAAACTGTAGATTTACCTACTCCACCTTTTCCAGACGCAACAGCTATGATATTTTTAACATTAGGCAAAACCAATTTATCTAATCGATTTGAAGTAACGTTTGCTGTCATTTCAATTTTAACTATGATATGATTTCCTAATTCCTTTTGAATGGCACGAATACAATCTTTTTCTATTTTCTCTTTTAAAGGACAAGCAGGAGTTGTTAAAACTACTTTGAAAGAAACCTCATCACCTGAAATTTCTATATCTTTAATCATATTCAGAGTCACCAAATCTTTGTGTAAATCAGGCTCCTGAACAGTTGAAAGTGCTTTTAATATTTCTTTTGAAGTAAAACTCATATTCTTTTTTCTAATCTGCAATGGTAAAAACAGGTGGCAAATATCTACAAGGAATTGATTTGCACCTAATACTTCAAACAGAATTCAATCAATTTAGTTCTGATAATTCTAAACCATTTGATAATCAACATAAAAACAAATGGGGCAGATTCAATAGTCAAAATAAAAGGCCGAAGAAACCATTAGAAAAATGTTTCTTAAGAACTTATCGAAAAAAAAAGAGGCTGTTTCACCTTTTAAAACAGCCTCTTTTTTCTTCTAATGCCTCACCACAAACTTCCCGGTTTTAGTGCCTGATGATGTTTGAAGATGAAAGATATAAAGTCCATCTTGCCAATACTGACTTGGTATTTTGATGCTTCCTGATTTTTGCTTTAAGTGGGTTTCCCAGATGCTTCTGCCTCCAATATCTGTTATGACTAATTTCCCCTCAAAATTTTCTTCTTCAGTTTTGTAAATGAAAGTTGCGTTCGATTCTGTTGGATTGGGATAAACCATTGCTTCTAAATTCAATAATTTTATCCAGATTGATTCGTCTTGGTTTTTACTTTTGATTTGAATTGATTTATCGAGATTATTCCAATGTGCAGAATCAATATAAATGGTATCACACCAAGAATAAACGCCACAATGATTTATTGCTGTTAAGCATACAAAATAACTAGTATCAAACTTTGAAAATGTATGAATAGCATGTTTATTAGTTGATGTTGTTCCATCTCCAA
>JBIPMI010000302.1:0-3624 GCA_044369215.1 Bacteroidia bacterium
GGTTTATTATAAATGGATGAGCAATACCGTTGAACTAAGAGATGGCGCAGATATTCAATTTAATGAAGCTATTGAAGCGCAGGTTTTGGCTGGAAAAGGTCGCTCATATGGAGCAGAATTTTTCTTAAGAAAACAAACAGGTAGAACTACGGGCTGGATTAGTTATGCTTTGTCAAAATCAGAAAGACAAAACGATTATATCAATAGTGGTGAGTGGTACGATTTCCGTTTCGATAGAAGACATTATTTAACTTTGGTTCTGAGCCATGATATCACAGAAAGACTTTCAATTAGCGGAAACTTTATTTATGCAACCGGAGAGGCTTTTACCATTGCAAGTCAGAGATATCGTTTATTTAATTCTGAAGAAGCAACCATTCAATACAGTAATAGAAATGCTGCAAGAATGCCAGCTTATCACCGTGCAGATGTTTCAATTACTTGGAGCAGAAAGAAAATTCCTGGAAAAGTTTATAAAAATGAATCGAATTGGGTAGCCTCAGTTTACAATGTTTATGGAAGAAAAAATGCTTATACATTAAGCTACGACAACGACAATAATGGAAATCCAATCGTTCAAAAATGGTACCTCTTCACTTTTGTTCCATCAATTACCTACAATTTTAAATTCTAAGCCATCATGAAAAATTCATTTAAAAATATAGTTTTAGGTTTAAGCTTGATTTTAGGCTTGAATGCTTGTCAAGAAAAAATAGATATTGATGTTCCCGGTGGAGATCCCAAATTGGTTATTGAAGCTGAAGTTAACAGCGATGAGAATATTGGTTCTTATGTAAAACTGAGTTTGTCATCAAATTATTTTGGTCCTACAGAATATCCACAAGTTAAAGAAGCTGAGGTTACTATTAACGGAATTGCTTTTATTAAAGCTGATGATGGTTTATTTTTAGCACCATCGGGTTACAAAGGCTATCCTGATACTACTTATAATTTAGTTGTGAAGTATAATGGTCAAACTTATACTGCTACATCTAAATTAGAACCTATGTTTAGGGTTGATTCTTTGTTTCAGACATTTAAACCAAAAGAAGGTTTTTTACCTGAAGGTTATAGCATTAGTTATAGTGGATTTGATTCTCGTAAACCTATTAAATACACCTATTTTCAATCTGGAATAATTACAGATGATTTTAAAGATTCTCTAGAAAACGGCTTGGTTTTGTTTGATAATTCAGTAACTCCAATTGGCAGACAATACGATTTTGAATTGCCATTTACTCGTTTTGAAAAAGGTGATAAATTTTATTGCATTTTTAGGTCTTGCGACAAAGCTATGTATGACTTATTAAGCGAGTATGGAAACCAAAGTTCTGGTGCTCCTGGTCCGTTTCAAACCCCACCAACAAATTTACCAACCAATATCAAAGGTGGTGCTTTAGGTTATTTTGCTACATACGATTACAAGCGATTTGACTACACCGTAAAATAGGTTTTTAACTAATTGTTTAGATTATCGGAGGTTTATTTGCGTTAAAGTCGATTAGATTTGTACGCATATGAACTTCCGATATTTTTTTTGCCTGATTTTAAGCCTGAATCTCCTTGTAGCTAATGCACAAACAGATTCTACAGAAAACGATCCAGAGGACGATACTTTTACTTTGTTTAAACCCGGACCTGAAGGAAAAACAAGGTTTGGGGTGAAAATGGGTATTCAAACAAGTACCCTATTAGGTTCCGAGATGGATAATCAAAGATTACTCTTCGGAATTTTAGGCGGATTGTATGGCCGTTATCACCTCAACAAAACCTGGTGTTTGCAATCAGAATTACAAATTGCATTTAGAGGAAGTTCGTTCAATAATGGCGAAAACGGAGAGTATTCAACCATCAAATTACTCTATGCCGATTTACCTCTTATTCTTTTTTATGAATTTGGTAAAGACAAAAATAACAGCATTGGTGCCGGTTTACAGGCATCGAACCAAATGAGTGCCAATATGTATTTTAATGGCGTTTCTATTCCGGGCGGTAAATCACCCGTTTTAAACAAATGGGATTTTCTTCCGGTTCTTGCTTACCAGCGCCGTTTTCCTTTTTTCATCCTGCAAAGTTCTGCTAAATACGGCCTCAATAATTTAAATCTTGGTCGTCCTTGGCCAAATGAAGGAAAACCGCTAAATAATAATGGAAGCATTCATAACTTTGCGATTGAATTCAATATAATTTTTTAGATTTTGAACAGAGAAAGCCTTATTCAGCAAATAAACACAAAGTCAAGTTTCCTTTGTGTAGGTTTAGATACCGACCCAAGTTTAATTCCGGAACATTTAAAAAATCATCCTGATGGCGTATTTGAGTTTAACAAAGCCATTATCGATGCGACAAAAGATTTTTGTGTTTCATACAAAATAAACACTGCGTTTTTTGAAGCTATGGGCTCGAAGGGTTGGGAAATTATGGAGCGTACTTTTGCTTATATTCCTGATAATATCCTAAAAATTGCTGATGCCAAACGTGGTGATATCGGTAATACCAGCAACCAATACGCCAGGGCATTTTTCGAAAGTCTTGGGGCTGATTGTGTGACTCTAGCTCCATACATGGGCAAAGATTCGTTAGATACTTTTTTTAAATATCCCGGTAAATGGGGAATTGTTCTTGCATTAACTTCAAATCCGGGTTCTGCTGATTTTGAGCAACAAAAATTAGAATCAGGAGAATTTCTTTACCAAAGAGTCATTTCAGAAATGTGCAAAATTGGTTCTTCAGAAAATTTGATGTTTGTAGTTGGCGCAACCAAACCACAGGAATTTCGCGAAATAAGAAAATCAGCACCCAATCATTTTCTTTTGGTTCCGGGTGTTGGGGCGCAAGGTGGAAGTCTTTCTGAAGTTTGCGAAAATGGTTTAATTCAAGATATCGGACTTCTTATCAATGCTTCCCGCAGTATAATTTACGCCGGAAAAGACGAAAATTTTGCGCAAAAGGCCCAAGATGAGGCTCACAAAATTCAAGTTGAGATGGCGGAAATTCTTGCGAAAAGGGCATAAAAAAAGCCGGCTATGCCGGCCGAAAAATTTTTTTTTAAAACTACCAACCTAAAATCCAGGCGAAGATTAATGGCGCAACAATTGTAGCATCACTTTCAACGATGAATTTCGGTGTATGAATGTCTAATTTACCCCAAGTGATTTTTTCATTCGGCACAGCACCGCTATATGAACCATAAGAGGTTGTAGAATCGCTTATCTGACAGAAATATCCCCAGAATGGAACATCATGCCATTCTAAGTCCTGATACATCATTGGAACTACGCAAATTGGAAAATCTCCAGCAATACCACCGCCAATTTGGAAGAATCCTACGCCTTTACCTGAAGAATTTCCTCTGTACCAATCAGCCAACCAAACCATGTACTCAATTCCGCTTTTCATGGTTGATGCTTTCAATTCGTTTTTAATTACATATGAAGCAAAAATATTTCCCATGGTACTGTCTTCCCATCCCGGAACAACAATTGGAATATTCATTTTAGCAGCAGCCAACATCCAGCTATCTTTAGGGTCAATTTCGTAGTATTGCTCTAAATCACCCGACAATAACATTTTGTACATGTACTCATGCGGGAAATATCTCTCCCCTGCCTGATCTGCATCACT
>JBIPMI010000303.1:0-3611 GCA_044369215.1 Bacteroidia bacterium
GTAGATTGTAACGAACAATTTAATATGTGTTCAAAATGCAGCGACGAAATGCAAGGATGTTGCTCCGAAACTTGTATGGAATCGCCAGGAAAACGTGAGTATAATGGAACTGGATTTTATTCAAAACCACCAGTTGCAATTGCTATGTTAAATGGTAAGTGTGAATAATTACATTTTTTAAAAGAAATCAAATTTAAAAGGAGGTAAATTTTAGTAGAATTTGCCTCTTTTTTGTTTTTTGAGCTTTGATTTCCCCCCAAAATATGCACATGTATAGGGCTTTATGAAGCTTTGCCTTAAATTGCTGCCATGGCAAAGAAGAATGAAATTGCTGAAACTCCCTTAATGAAACAATATTTCGAAATAAAAGCGAAGTATCCTGGTGCTGTTTTATTGTTTAGAGTTGGTGATTTTTATGAAACATTTGGTGAAGATGCAGTTAAAGCTTCTTCTATTTTAGGCATTGTTCTAACTAAAAGAGCTAATGGCTCAGGAACCCATGTTGAATTAGCTGGATTTCCACATCATTCATTAGATAATTATTTACCTAAATTAGTTCGTGCTGGAGAGCGCGTTGCTATTTGCGACCAATTGGAAGACCCTAAACTAACTAAAAAAATTGTAAAAAGAGGTGTTACTGAACTAATTACTCCTGGAGTTAGTTACAACGATAAAATCTTAGACAATAAAAGTAATAACTACTTAGCTGCTGTTTGTTATGAAAATGATAATTGTGGAATTGCCTTTTTAGATATTTCTACGGGTGAGTTTATGGCAACTCAAGGTCCAGTTTCATACATCGATAAGCTTATTCAAGGGTTTAAACCATCTGAAACCTTGGTGTCTAAAAAGGATTTGAAAAACTTCAAATCACAATTTGGTGAACGTTTATATACCTATCCACTTGATGAATGGATATTTCAATATCAATTTGCTTACGATAAACTTCTACAACATTTCAAAACTCAAAATCTTAAAGGTTTTGGAATTCAAGAAATGCCATTAGCAGTTACTGCGGCAGGTGTTTGTATGCATTATCTTGCAGAAACTCATCATGAACAAGTTGGTCATATTCAAGCAATCTCTAGAATAAATGAAGAGAAATATGTTTGGTTAGATAGGTTTACGGTTAGAAATTTAGAATTGCTTCAAGCTAGCGGTGACCAAGGCGTTTCATTGCTCCAAGTTATCGATAAAACGGTAAGTCCAATGGGCGCCAGATTACTAAAAAGATGGTTAGTAATGCCTCTAAAGGACCCAATTTTAATTCGTGAAAGATTAGATATCGTAGATCAAGCAAAAAAAGAAAAACTTTTAAGAAAGGATTTGATTGATTTAATGCAACAAGTTGGTGATTTAGAAAGATTGGTTTCTAAATTAGCTATGCGAAGAATCAATCCAAGAGAATTACAGCATTTAAATAGGTCGCTTAAACTTCTTGATCCTATTCGTAAATTATTGCAAAATTCTCCGAACTCGCTTTTACATAAATTGGCCGATCAACTCAATCCATGCCAATGGGTTATTGATAAAATTGAAAAAGAACTTACTGAAGAACCTCCAATAGCAGCAAATAAAGGTAATGTCATAAAAAATGGGGTTGATGATAAATTAGATGAATTAAGGAAAATTGCTTTTGGTGGTAAAGATTACCTGCTTCAACTTCAACAAAAAGAACAACAAGCAACTGGAATTCCTAGTTTAAAGATTGCCTATAATAATGTGTTTGGATATTTTCTTGAAGTCACAAATGTCCATAAAGATAAGGTTCCTAGCACATGGATGAGAAAACAAACACTCACAAATGCAGAAAGATATATAACAGAAGAATTAAAGGTTTATGAAGAGCAAATTCTTGGCGCCGAAGAAAAAATTGCAGTAATCGAAGACCGTATTTATAATGAATTAGTGAGTTCATTATTAGATTATGTTTTACCAATTCAAACCAATGCCCAAGTTCTGGCTAGAATCGATTGTTTATTTGCATTTGCACAACTTGCAGAAGCGAATACATATTGTAAACCCGAAATTCATGATGGTGATGATTTAATATTAAAAGATGCAAGACATCCAGTTATCGAAAAACAATTACCTCTTGGAGAGCCATATATAGCCAATGATGTTTTTTTGGATAGAGAATCACAACAGATTATTATCCTGACCGGTCCCAATATGTCCGGTAAATCTGCTATTCTTCGTCAAACAGCTTTATGCGTATTACTAGCTCAAATTGGAAGTTTTGTACCAGCATCATTTGCTAAAATTGCTTTGGTTGATAGAATTTTCACAAGGGTAGGTGCAAATGATAATTTATCTTCTGGTGAAAGTACATTCATGGTTGAAATGACTGAAACAGCAAGTATCCTCAACAATTTAAGTCGTCATAGTTTAATTTTACTTGATGAAATTGGTAGAGGAACTTCTACTTATGATGGAATTTCATTGGCTTGGGCAATCTCCGAATATTTGAATAAACATCCATACCGACCAAAAACACTTTTTGCTACACACTATCATGAATTAAATGAATTGGAACAGCCTGGAAATGGAATAAGAAATTACCATGTGGGTGTTAAAGAAGCAGACAATAAGGTAATTTTTCTGCGGAAACTTAAAGAGGGTGGAAGTGAGCATAGCTTTGGAATTCATGTTGCCAGGATGGCCGGAATTCCAAAAACAGTTTTACTTAAGGCTGATGAAATGCTTAAAGAATTAGAAAAAAACAGAGAAAATATCAATCCGGTAGAAGCTGGAAGACCAAAAATGAATCCAATTCAATTAAGCATGTTTCAATTAGATGATCCAATAATGCAAAATATTCGAAACCAATTAGAGCAAATCGACCTAAATACAATGTCTCCAATTGAAGCATTATTGAAGTTAAATGAAATAAAAAAGATTTTGAAGGCTTGAAAATCAGATAGTACAAAATAAAGAGTATTTTTTTTTGAAAATACGTTTGCAAAAGTACTTTCTCTTTTTATCTTTGCACTCCCCAAATGCGAGAGTAGCTCAGTTGGTAGAGCATCACCTTGCCAAGGTGAGGGTCGCGGGTTCGAGTCTCGTCTCTCGCTCAAAAACGAAAAAGTTATGGTGGATTTCCATAACTTTTTTTGTTAGACCAAGCATCTTCCTTAAGATGATTTGTCAGCCGCCCGGGTGGTGGAATTGGTAGACACGCAGGACTTAAAATCCTGTATCCTCAACAGATGTGCGGGTTCAAGTCCCGCCCCGGGTACTATAAGCGATGAAGTGAAAATTTCATCGCTTTTTTTTTATTACGGCCTGAATATTCAAAATCATTTTATTTATTAACAGGAATATACATTTACAATTTCAAACACTTTTTATAACTTTTTGTAGATGTTTTTTATTATGAGTTATTGGATAGTAAAAATACCAATTTCTTGTTTTTACTTTTGAAATTTGATTTGCATTCATAGTGGTAGTTAGAATTTAAATCCCAGGTCCAAAATAAAGTACATTCTTCGTTACAATAATCTATACTTCTTTTATTTCATGTTTTCAGAACAAAAATCTGCATAATAAAAGGTTTAAAGAAATTACAAAAATGACTCAAATTTCATCTATGGCATTTTTGAGGATAAGTT
>JBIPMI010000051.1:0-11937 GCA_044369215.1 Bacteroidia bacterium
CCGAAACATCCTATTTGGAAAGATGTTCCGCCGAAACATCCTACATCTGTAATGGAAATTTTACTAGATATTTTTCCATTGTAATGGAATTTTTACTAGAAATTTTTCCATTATATAGGAAATTTTACTAGTTTTGAATATGGATTCATTCAACAGAGATTTACAAAACCAATTAGCAAAATGGCTTTTCAAAGGAAAAGTGCTCGTTTTAATTGGTGCTCGTCAGGTTGGAAAAACCACTCTTTTACAACAGATGTTTCAAAACAACAAAGAAACACTGTGGCTCAATGCCGATGAATCAACCATTAGAAACCGATTTGAAGAACTGAGTTTAAACAATATCAAATCAATCATTGGGAATTACAAAATTGTCATCATAGACGAAGTTCAAAGAATAGCAAATGCCGGACTTTTACTGAAACTCATGGTTGACAATTTTAAACAAACTCAATTCATTGCAACTGGTTCATCCTCTTTAGATATTTCAGAAAACATTTTTGAGCCCTTAACAGGAAGACAAATCCAATTTCATTTGTATCCATTTTCTCTCAAAGAATTGTATGTTGGAAAATCCGATTTTGAAATTGAACAAGAACTGCCTTTTCATCTGGTATATGGCAATTACCCGGATGTTTGTAACAATAGAGCAGATGCTGAAACTCTGATTAAAAATCTAAGTAATCTATATTTATACAAAGATGTTTTGGCTTGGAAAGACATTAGAAAACCTGATTTACTTGACAAAATTCTAGAATTACTTGCATATCAGATTGGTTCAGAAGTTTCAATAAACGAATTGGCCAATACCTTGCAAGTAAAATCAGAAACAGTAGAAAGCTATATCAACTTATTAGAAAAATCTTTTGTAGTTTTTCGTTTATCTGCTTACTCAACTAATGCAAGAAAAGAAGTAAGTAAAATGAACAAAATTTACTTCTGGGATAACGGAGTCAGAAACGCTGTAATTGATAGCATGGAAGACCTTAGTTTACGAAATGATGTTGGACAATTATGGGAAAATTTAATGATTAGTGAGAGGTTAAAAATGAATAGCTATTTTCATCCATTTATCAAGCCTTATTTTTGGAGAAATTACAACCAAAGCGAAGTTGATTATGTAGAAATTTTAAAGGATCAAATTTTTGGCTTCGAAATGAAATGGAACAAAAATAAAAACCACAAAATCAGCAAAGCCTTTACCAATATTTATCCTGATAGCAAAAATGACATCATAAATCCAAGAAACTTCACTGAGTTTTGTCGGATAAACGAAGAATAAAATTCTAGCTAAAAAGAAAACAAATAATGTTTATATCTAATTGTTTTCCAAATAATTATCGCTCTTATTGACGAAAAACTACTTTTTTAGCACTTTTCGTCAACAAGGAGCATATAAGCCTATTTATCAGTAATTTAATCCGAAAAATAATTCAAAACCTAAAGAGAGAATTTTGTCAAAAGAAAATCGATGAATTAGCCTTAAAGCCAGTCGATGATATAAAGTTTTCGAACACCTTCAATATCAAATCCAGACTTTAATTTTATTCTATTAGACAACTAATCACCTTTCACAACGGAATGACTGCCGGAATAATCTATATAAAGTTCTGTTAAAGAATTAAAATAGGTTTCTAATTCTTCTTTCTGTATTCCCTTTTCATTGCTATCATTTGTTCTTAATGGCATTTCATTAATGTATTTTACTAGTTCAGGAAAGTCAACACGTATTTTATTTAAAATATCCAAAATAGCCTGTTCATATTGATTATCGGTTTTCATTTTTGAGATTGGATATACCTTTAAATTAACTTGATGTTTAATTTCTAAAATTCGTTTTATTAATAATTCTCCAAAATAAAACAGAACCAAAGTCTCTTGCATAACAACAAAGAGCTTAAATCTAATGAGTAGGTTTTTTAAAACTTTAAACGATAATCCAATTCTTTGCTTCTTCGAAACTTTAATGATTTTAAAGCTGAATAAAATTCATAAAACAAATTAGTTTGTCATGTTTTTTGAGAAATCATGACTGAACTCATTCGGGTTTAAGCTTACAATTACTTCGTTCCTTCTACCAAATAATTGATAAGGTGGATTATATCCCAAGAACCTAAAATTACCGAAATAAGAAATTCCTCTTTTATCTAATAGTTGTTTAAGTTGTGCTTTGTGTTTATTAATACTTGATGTATTCGCAAAACCTCCAAACTGAATTACCGCTACGTATTCTTGCTCCATAGTTTGAAGTTGGATTTCTGAATTATTGGGTTTAGGCAAATCTTCTTTCTTAAAACTATAAGGCATTACAAATGACATTGTTGAAATAGTATCACCAATATCCATGTGAACAGGAGAAGTCATGGCTATTTGTTTATTCTCGTGATTACCTCCGAAAATGTATTTTGCCAACTTCCCAAATCCTGAACTTCCTAAATCACTGTATGATTTTGAAGTTGAAAATATTTTAGCCATTACTGCTGGAGGATAGAATCTTACCTCAAACTCCTTTTCAGCAAGAATAACTTCATAAGATTGGGATTCTGTTTTGTTTGTTAGCATCATCACATAAAATTGAAGTAAAACGAATAATACCAGGAGTGAAATTGCTATGATTAATAATACCTTCATTTCAAAAACTAATTAATTTCTTCGGTTGATTGTCCTGCCTGCATAACTGGTGCATAAAGTAAGATATTTACTCCAACAATAATAAATAATATACCAAATATCTCAAGTGTAAAAGCTGTATAATATATAGCAGTGATTGTTCCAATACCTATTGCAAAACCTAATATGGCTCTAATTATAACAATTTTAAACACAGTTTTATGCCCTAGATTGAATAACCAATTGCAAAATATTATTTCCGAAAATGCATAGAATATAAATAAAAATACTGTTATCGAAACTAATTTATCCATTGAATCTCCAAATAAAATGAGAACAATTCCATAAATTAACATTGTCAAAGCATGTATTTCATGATATATAAATTGAACATGTTTTCTTTGTCGCGAAAATGCAGTTATAAATGCAAAAATAGCTCCAATAATCAAACCTATACTTAAGCTATTTTTGATAATTTGTAATGAACTGTTCTTAGATATTAAAAGAAATATTCCTACCAGAATTGTGATTGCACCATAAAAGTAAATTGGAAAGTGTTTTTTCATGTAATAATCATATTATTTGAACCTTGCAGACCTAAGCATTAAAGCTTTACTGAGGAAAATGAATAGGCGTTTGGAATATTAAAACCAGTTTTTCCAAAAGATCTTTATGTCAACAACATTTTTAATAACATTAGCTGCTTTAATCTTTCAGCATAAGTGTCTATTAAACTTGCTAAAGAAATAACTCCATCTTTTCCTGAAACTCCAAAATCTTCAGCATTCAATAACAGTTTCCATTGAAGTGCATCCTGGAACTCCATTAGTAATTCTAGATTATTTTTCAAATTATATGCGGTTTAAGCGACCTTTCCTATAAGACAAAGTTGGACATACTTGATGCCAATATCCTTACATAATTAGTAATTAGGTTTATAACATTCACAGATTCGGTTTTTCCGAATTTATTCTAGCTGCATTACTTAAAAATTCATTTGAGCTAAAAAAAAACACTCCTTTAACACTCGCTAGAAGTATTTAATAGCCCATCAAAAGCACCCGAATTTTATTGCAAATCTATTTCAAAGATTCAATCCAATTTTTAATATCAATAATTACAAACTCAGGAACATTACTTGCTCTTAAATATTCTTTTGGAGTTGATAATTTTCCTCCGCTTCCTTCCATAAACAAATGGTTCAAAGCAGGGTAAGATTTAAAACTAAAATTCGGTTTTCCTGAACAAGTGCTTTTCCATAATTCATAATCTTTCATGAGCACCTGGTAATCTCTTTCACCTTGTAAAACCAAAACCGGTTTTTTAATTTGTGTAGCCAATACTGCCGGTTTGTATGAAGACAAATATTTCCAATAATTTACGGTATAAGGACCCAAAACAGAATCGTTACTTGAAACATTTGAAATTTGTTGTGAAAGAGAATTCCTCATTTGTCTCTTTATACTTTGAACCTCCAATGAATCCTTTGCATCCATGGTTTCGAATGAACTCAAATAATCAACTTGTTCCAATGCCAATTCTGGAATTTCTCTAAGTGTACCCGCTAAAGAAATAAAACCAAATACCGCTTTGAATTCTTTGTTTAACAACGGTATCAAATATCCTCCCTGACTATGTCCCATGATAAAAATTCTTTTGGTATCGAAATCCTTTCTCTTTTTTAAACTCGATATGATTTCTTTCAAATCCTGCAAATATTCTGTTCTGATATCAAATGCTGATTTCCCACTTTTATCATTTTCCACCAATTCATTTTGATAACGATATGTTCTCTTATCGAACCTAAAAGTAGCAATTCCTTTGCTTGATAAACCCCATGCAAGGTCTTTATAGATTTTATTTGCCCCCATCGAACAATCTTTATCAATACCACCAGAACCTGCAACAATAATAACCAATGGAGCTTTCTTACTCGATTTAGGAATACTAAGTTTACCTGAGTTCTTAAAATCAGGTGCACCAAAATCAATTCTGTATTCATTAAAAGATTCGGTATTTACATAAATCGAAGGAGAATAAGGAACATCACCCGGCTGAAGAAACAAACCTGCTACCTGATTAATTGAATCGAAAGCTACCAATAAGGTAATTCTTCCACCTTCAAAATCTACCAGACGTTGTGTTCTAATGAATTTATCCTGTTTTTCTAAAATCACTTCTCCTGATTTTTTTACTGCACCGTATGTCATTGTTACCTGACCCCAAACACCTTCCAATTGTGAAGCATCAAATTGACGTTTCATGTCTCTATCAAACAAGGTTGTAACAGAATCATATTTTTCATTTTGAAGCCAATTAAAAATCAAATCAGCTCTTCTTTCAATTTCAGCATTTTGTGATTTTGCATGAAGACTAATTAGTGAGAGCAGTAGAATAAGGAAATGATTACTAATTTTCATTTGAAAAATTTTGAATACAAATTAACAGAAATAAAATGAGAAGCGAAGTGGCTTTGGCTATTTGCTTTGGCATTTGGCTTTAGATTCGTTTGAAGAGAACATTTGTTTTTCTAATAGTATTTTCTTTGCAAAGGCCTCTTGCAGCTAGCAACTGACTTTAGATTCGTTTTTAAGAGAACTTTTGTAGTTCTTATCACATTACTATTCGGCAATCCATGCGACCCCTTCAGGGTCGAATATTTGCCAACAATATTTTTTCTATAAACGTTTGAACCCTTCAGGTTCATGAGGAATTTGATGCTATCAAAATTACTAAATGCCTTTTGCGAATAATTAAACAAAAAAAGCTGCTCCAATATGAAGCAGCTTTTCACAACAATCAAAAAACAATCAGAGAAACATGAAATCATAAACCCGAAATATGCATTAGATTTTCTATTACTGGTCAAAATACCTTTGAAATTGGACGTAAACTCAGTTTCCCTCGTGCAACATACTAGTTCAGTATGCTTTACTCACGAAACTGCCAATTTCCGAGGTCTTTTGCCCCTCACTACGAATTCCAATGCATAATCCGGGTTAAAACAAGATTTGGTATACCCCTAAACCAAACCTTGAATATCTTTAGTTATAATGATCGAAACGAATTGGCAGAATAAATTTTACTGCTACCTTTTTTCCGTTTTGAATGCCTGGTTTCCATTTTGGCATTTCATTTACAACTCTTAAAGCTTCGTCATCACATCCAAAACCAATACCTCTTTCTATTTCCGAAAATTCTATACTACCATCAGGCATCACCACAAATGATAGAACTACTTTTCCTTTTATGTTGTTTTCGATTGCCCATCTTGGATAAGACAAATTCTTTTGGATATAAACTTGCATAGCCTCTATTCCACCAGGAAACTCAGGCATAATTTCCGAAAAATCCAGAATTTCAGGTTTGGTTATAACAGGAAGTTCAATTCCTCCTAATCCTCCTGAACCTGAGCCACCAGAACCAGGGCCTCCAATTCCATTACCTCTAGTAATTAAAGAAGTAATTCCACTAAAACTAGCACTACTAATTGGCTTGATATCTAACCTATTTATTTGAACAGGTTTGATTACTTTTTTATCTGCTACTACAGTAAAATTTTCTATTGGTAAATCGGGCATCACAATTTCAAAATTGGCAAACTGAACTTTTTCATCTTTTAGAATTTTATCTTTATCAGATGAAGCTTTTCCATTAGTTTGTGAACCTGGTGGCAATGGTTCAATCTTCTTTTTTGACTGAAAATAAATAGAAATCAAAAACAGCAAAAACATAGGAACCAAAGTAAAATAAATGCTTCGTTTGAGATTATCAGGATACGATTTACGAATGGCATAAGCACCGTAAGCTTTGTTTCTTTTTTCAAATACAAGCTCATCGAGATTGGATTTGTCGAATAATAGGGGATTCATAAGTTTTAGTTTTTATAGTAGCATTAACTTATGAATAAAAACTATCGTATAAGCTTGTTTTTAAACTGACAAAAAACTGACTAAGGGGAAAATGAAAATGTTTGGATATAATGAGTAATTAGAAAATAAACCAAATATTGTTTCATCGATAGTTTTTAATTGATTAAAATTCGATTTTTAGGGATGTATATATGAGCTTCACTAATCAGAATCTCGACTAATTTTTTTTAAAATTCCTCATAATAATTGATGTTATCAGATAGTTTTACTATCTTTATTTTGATTAACATAGCATCTATAGAAGGCTTAACACCTTTATTTGCTTTTGGTAGTATTAAGGAAGTAAAATGGTTTAAAATCAAAATTAAACAAATCCACAAAAATTGAGATTGAGATAATGATGTAAAGAATTTAAATTTGTGTAGAAAGAAAATCAATAATCTATGAAAGTATTAATCGACGTAAGTGATAATAAGGCAGAATTCATTTTAGAATTATTAAATAATTTTTCTTTCGTAAAAGCAAAGGAAATTTCTCCTTCAAAAGCAAAATTACTAATCGAGATAAAAGAAGCCGTTGATAATTTAAACTTAGTAAAAAAAGGGGAATTAAAAGCCAGGCCTGCTAAGGAATTACTGAATGAGTTATAATGTTATTTTCATTCCACCTTTCGACAAACAAATTAAACGATTGGTCAAAAAATATCCTTCACTTAAAACCGAATTTGCTTTACTCTTAAATCTTTTGGAAGTAAATCCTAAACAAGGCACCTTGTTAATGAAAAGCTGCATAAAATTAGAATAGCAATAAAATCAAAAGGAAAAGGAAAATCAGGAGGAGCTAGAATAATTACTCATTTCCAAGTCTCCAAGGCCAAAGTTTATTTACTCACTATCTATGATAAATCTGAACAAAGTGATCTTAAGGATAATGAACTGAATCAATTATTGAATTTTATTGAACAATAAAACTCCAAAAACTAAATAGTGATTTTGTTCAAACAAAAAAGGCTGCTTCAATTTTATTTGAAACAGCCTTTTTTGTTTGACAATTCAGATTATGCCTCTTTTTTGAACCATGATTTGCAATTTCCTTCTGGGGCAACTGGTCCTTTGAACAATTGACATCCACCGCATGAACTTGCATCTGCACCAGGTTGGAAGAAACGACAGTTGCTGCATTTTTTCTCAGCGTCTGTAGATACTGCAACATACTGTACTGATTCGCGCTGTTTAACTTCTACTTCAGTTAATCCTGATAAATCACTGCAATCTGCAGTTGCTGCAGGAGCAGGTGCTGCTTCTGGAGTAGCTGCTGGTTCCGTTTTAGTTTCTGCAGGCTTTTTAGGATCACCACCACATGCTGCTAAAAACACACTTCCTGATGCTGCTGTTAAAGCTAATGTCTTTAAAAAATCTTTTCTTTTCATATATTTTAATTTGGTTAATTTTCCCACTTCGAAATTAATTAGCATTCTTTAATAATATCTATCAAATAATAATTTAGAATTGGTCTACTTTGTTAAATTAATCGGATTTTTTCTCGGTTTTAAAACCTTGAGAAAACTAAATTCTCATGGAGATGTTCTTCGTTTCCGCCACAAAATATATTTTTCTGAAAATCGTGGCTTTTCTGAAATTAGAAAATCTCTTTCTGAGTACAAAGGTTTGTTTAGTAAAACTCTTGACCCAAACTTGGGAAATGCCTATCTAATTAGTGGTTTAGATATGTTAAACGCGCTTCAGTGCACTTCAAATTCAAATAAAGCCAAACAAACAATTTTTATATTGGAGTCAAATGCTACCGAGCTAAAAACACTCAATGATTTAGATGAAAACTGGAATTACCAAAACCATTCCTTCAGCAATCAAACTCTAAAATTCAATCTGATTTTGGTACATGGGTCTGCCATTCCGGATTTTGAACAATCAGAAAACCTGCTTGACTCTTTAGGGAAAGGTCAACTTTACATAAAAATAGATACAGGAAATATTGCTGGACTCAATCAGTTTGAAAAACTACGACTATTTTTTGGTAGTAAAAAAGATGTTTTGGTTAGCACTTATCCTTTAAATGAAGATTCAGATATTATGCTGATTGAGAGAAAATGGGGTTAGTCTTCCTCTTTTACTTTGCGTAAACGAACCACATTAATTTTTGAATTGGTAATGGATTCAATCATAAATTCAAATGGACTAATTGTAATCTGTTCTCCTGCTTGAGGGAAACTTTCATGATAGGCAAAAATAAATCCACCTAAAGTATGATACTCTCCTTCCGGAATTAATAAAGCATATTGGTCGTTTAAATACGAAACTTCATGTCGTGCCGAAAAACGAAATGTATTTTCATCCAATTGTTCTTCTACCAATTCTTCTACATCATGTTCATCTTCAATTTCACCAAAAACCTCCTCCATAATATCTTCAATGGTAACAATACCAGCTGTTCCACCCAACTCATCAACAACCAAAGCAATACTTTTTCTGGTTCTCGAAAATTTGTTAAGCAAATCCATCACCGACATAGTTTCTGTAGCAATTTCAATTGGTATTAAAATTTGTCTGATGTTTTCCGGTTTTTTAAAGATTTCTTTTTGGTGAACATAACCAATGATATGGTCGGGAGTTTTATCAAAAATCAATATTTTAGAAAGTCCGGTTTCTTTAAACTTATTGTATAACTCAGGAACTCCTTCTCTTATATCCAAAGAAATAAGTTCAGGTCGGGGTGTCATACATTCTCTTACTTTGATGTTTGAAAAATCGAGGGCATTTTTAAACATTTCGGTATCAACATCCGCATCTTCAGATAAATCTTCTTCATTTACTTGAGATATGTATAAATCTAAATCTACCCTTGAAAAAGCAGGACTACTTTCAGCAAATTTCACTTTAAGTACCTTGTTTAAGATGATTTCAGCCAACCAATTAATAAAATGAACAATTGGCCAAAACAAATAGTAAAACAGCAAGAAAGGCACTGCTAAAGCTTTTAAAAGCGAATCGGGATTGATTCTAAAAAGTACTTTTGGAATAAATTCGGCAGTTACCAAAACAATTAGCGTTGATAACAAAGTTTGGCAAAGCACTAAAATTAAATGATTTTGCTCGAAATAAGGCCACCAAGAAACCAAAAGAGGATCAAGAACTTTGGCCATATAAATACCATAAACAACCAAACCAATATTGTTTCCAACAAGCGTGGTACTAATGAATTTAGAAGGATTTGCTACAAAAGGAGAAAGGATTTTTGCATACAAACTCCCCTGTTTGTTTTTAAGTTCAATCAGTAATTTATTGGCAGAAATAAAAGCAATTTCTATACCTGCAAAAAAGGCTGAGAATAAAACCGAGCAAATAATAATGAGAGACGTATTTTCCATAACCGCATCAAAGAAACAAAAAAAATGCTTCTCTTCCTATTCAGGTTGGGCTTGAAGTTGCTGTCTGCCAACAAATAACTTACCAAAACTGAACACCTGAATACTGGCCAATTGTGGTTTGTGATTAATGCATGCAAAGAATTTTTCAGGATCAATTTCTAATGCCACGTTATTTTCTGAATACAACTGCATCGTTTTCTTCCCAATTTTCTTTTCAAAAACATCCATAGTTGTTTTGGTGCCATTTGTTAATTCCAGTTCCAGTTTACAAAATGGCTGCATCTTCATAATTGAATCGGTTTGTTCTTTAGTTATGTAATCTAAATATCCTTCTACAAATAAGCCTTTAAAAGAAGATAAATATATTTTCATATACTGAGGATTGGCTACCAATTCCTTTTGGTTCATATCGAATAATTTTCCACTTTTTATCATAAATGATTTATCTGGTTTACCGGGATATTCAACTCTAATAGAAGCTATCTCATTGGCTTCAGAATTAAAAATCAATTTGCTTTGCCATTTCACTTCCTCTAAAAAGAAACGTGGTGTTAAAAATCCAACAAAACCCGGAATATGAACAATTAAAGGAGCAGCTGCATTTTTTTCATAATAATAAGTTCCGGTTTTATCAGGAGTTTCCGATCCGATATAAAAGGTTTTTAATAAATCACCATTAGAATAAATTTCAGTTTTAATTCCTCTAGAAGCTAAATCTCCAATTACTGTATTATGTAATGGTCCATCAACTGGTCTTTGCATTTTCATATCGTGAATGGTAGAAAGTAAGAGCTTAAGTTTTTGCTCATCAGCTTCCACTTTTCCATTTACCAACCATTTTCCATCAGCTTGTTTTTCAAGTAAAACTTTCGCACCATACTTATCAGCCATAAATATTTTATCTATAGTTTCAATTTTCTCAAATGATACTTCAGAGCTATTTAGTTTATTGGTGCTCCAAGGTTTTTTAATCAATAAAAAATAGATTAAAAGTAAAGAAATCAGTAAACCTGATAGTATCAATAAATTCTTTTTGTTCATGCTTGCGTGTATTTTCTTTTTCTGATATACTGATTTAAAACTCCAAACATTACTATCAATAAAGCAGGTACCAGCATATTAAAGATTATCCAAAAGTTTCTTTCAGTTTTAATTTTACCCTTATCCAATAAACGAAGTGTAATTTCTTTAGCTCTTACTTCAATAATGCCACTATCGTCACACAAATAATCTATACAATTCTGAATAAATTTCTTGTTTCCGAATTGTTCATTTGTGTACCTGTCATATCCCAAAGGAAAAACTTCTCCCGTTGATTTTTTAAACTGATTTCTGATGACTTCACCATCCGAAATTACAATCATTTTATTGCCATCAACATGGTCTTTAAATTTGATTTCAGGATTTTTTGAAGCATCATATCTGTATTGAAATATAGAGGTAAAGTTACCTTCCAATAAAACAGCTACAGGGAAATTTCCATTGCTTTTTCTAGTGAACATTTCAGGTTGTAAATCTAGTTTTGAAATGTTTAAATCTACACGAACTGGAGCAGGCAAAACCCTTGAATAAGGTGATGTTTGCAACAAAACTGTTTTCTGAATTCCTTTAACGGGAATGGTATCAATAGTAGATGCAAACTGGAACCAAACTGGGTCAATTCCTTTTACAATCGGATGTTCAATTATTGAACCAACAACCGGATAAAATGGCCACTGTAATAATTTTTGCTGTGGCACACCATCTCTCATTCCACTTAATACAGGTATGGCATTACTTTGTAAATCCTGCACAATATTGGAATTGATACGAATACCGTACCTAAACATCATGTCTTCAATCTTAGTTGGATAAGTTGCAGAAACAAAAATGTTCTCTTTGCGCAGACTATCCATATCTGCCAATTGAGATTCGAGCAACCACAAAACCTTACCACCATTCATAATGTATTGGTCGATTTTGAACTTATCGAATTCAGTAATTTCTTGCGTTGGTTTAGCTATAATGATTCCCGCATATTCATTTAATTTCTGTGGAACCTGAATACTTAATGGCAAACGTTCTACTTCATAA
>JBIPMI010000304.1:0-3605 GCA_044369215.1 Bacteroidia bacterium
TTTTGAGCAATCATTGGTGATAGTTTAGAATAAGCAACAAATTCATTAATCACCATTTTTGTTCCCATTAAAGAACCTGCTGTAACTGTATCTTGAGCCGGAACTCCCATTGTCCAAGCAATTCCTGAAAATACCCAACCAAATAGTTTATCTAAACTTAAAACCGATAAATCCATTCCTACAACATCAGGAGTCAAACCCGTCCAAACCAATAAAGCACCAAATCTACCAAACAACAAATCAACTAAAGCTATTAAAGCAATAAATCCAATTAACATGGCAATTACATTTAACGAAACTTTTAGGCCATCTGAAGCACCATGTGATATCGCATCTAATAGATTTACATGTGTCTTTTTTACTTCTAATTTGATATTACCTTTTGTAGGAGAATCTTCAGTTTCAGGCCAAACAATTTTTGAAATAACCAAAGCTCCCGGAGCAGCCATGATACTTGCGGCTAATAAATATGGAGCCGGAACTCCCATTGAAATATATACAGCCATTACACCTCCGGCAATTGTAGCCATACTTCCACTCATACTGGCAAGCAACTCACTTTTTGTCATGGTGTTGATATAAGGCTTAATCATAATTTGAGCTTCTACCTGACCCACAAAAGCACTTGCTACATTTGATAAGGCTTCACTTCCACTAACTCTCATTAACTTATGAACTAATCCGGCAATAAACGATACAATTCTTTGCATCAATCCAATATGGTAAGCGATATTCACCAAAACAGCTACAAAAATAATTGTAGGCATAATTTTGAACATAAATAAGAAGCTATATCTGTCACCAAATATGGGCTTTAATAGTTCAGGTTTCATTAATCCTCCAAAAACAAAAGAACCGCCTTCATCGGCAAGCATTAATAGTTGTTCGATTTTTTTACCAACCCAAGCAAAAACATTTTGTCCGATTTGCGTTTTGAGAATAAATAAGGCCAGCACTAATTGTAAGGCCAAACCACTCACCACAACCCTATAATTAATCGCCTTTCGGTTGTTAGAAAATAAAAAAGCCAATCCTAGAATCAAGGCTATTCCAATTAGTCCGGTAAATCTTTCCATATTATTTCTCTCTTCTGTTTATTTCATCTCTGAATCTGGCGGCCAAAACATAATCTTCAACACGGATTGCATCTTCCAACTTTTTATTCAGTTGCTCCAAAGTTAATCTGGTAACATCGTTTGGGTCTGTTTTTGGTGGGGTAGGAGCACTTCCTGTTTCTTCTTCAAATTCACTTTCAGGGTCGTCATTAAATACAACCCCTGCAGTATCCATAATTTCTTTATAAGTATAAATCGGACATTTAAATCTAACAGCTAAAGCAATTGCATCTGATGTTCTTGCATCAATTTCTCTGATTTCGCCATTTTGTTCACATATCATTTTGGCATGAAACACGCCTTCATGCAAATTGTAAATTACAACCTCATGGATATGTATATCAAAAGCTTTACAGAAATTAAGAAACAAATCATGTGTCATTGGTCTGAATGGTACTATTTTCTCAATTTCAATAGCAATGGCCTGGGCTTCGAAACTTCCAATGACAATTGGTAGTTTACGTTTCCCATGGTCTTCACTTAAAATTAAGGTATATGAGCCACTGGTTTGACCTGTGCTTAATCCTGAAATATTTAATTTTATTCTACTCATTTTTTTAAAATCAACACCGCGAAGTATCACCACGATGAATACACCGCGATAAATCGCGGTGGTACAAAGTTATGCGCGGTTTTTTGCTGCGTTTATGATTGCCGGTAAAACATCAAATGCATCACCAACTATACCATAATCTGCCGCTTTAAAAAACGGTGCCTCCGGATCTTTATTAATTGCTACAATTACTTTTGATGAACTTACGCCTGCCAAATGTTGGATTGCTCCTGAAATTCCTATTGCAATATATAAATTTGGTTTAATTGTAATGCCTGTTTGTCCAACATGCTCACTATGTGGTCTCCAATGCATATCACTTACAGGTTTTGAACATGCAGTTGCTGCGCCTAATGCATTGGCTAAATCTTCAACTAAATGCCAGTTTTCTGGTCCTTTTAAACCACGACCACCACTAATTACTAATTCAGCTTCAGTTAATGCAATTTTACCACTCGCTTTAGATACTTCAATCGATTTGGTTTTAAAATCATTTGCATCAACTTGATTGCTTGCTGGAACAATATTTAACGCATCATTTGTTTCATTAATAACAAATGAATTTGGAGTAATAGAAATAACTTTTATTTCAGAACTCATGTTAACATTTGCAAATGCTTTTCCAGAAAACACAGTTCTTTTAACTGTAAAACCATTCGATAAATCCGGATATGAAATAACTCCACTAACAATTGCAGCCTTTAAGCTTGCAGCTGTTCTTGGTGCTACTGATTTTCCACTGTAGGTATTAGAAAAAACAATCGTTTTACTGTTTTCTGATTTTGCTGTTTCAGCAATAATTTTCGAAAATACTTCTGCATTAAAATTAACAACGGAATCATGGTTAAAAGAAATAATTTTCTCAGCACCATTTTTAGCTAATAAAGACAATTGCTCTTCATTAACATTTCCGATTGAAATTGCTGTGCAATTTCCTCCTGTGATTTTAGCTACTTCTTTTGCATAAGAAATTGCTTCTAAAGTAGATTTTTTAAAAATACCATCACTGTTTTCTGCAAATACTAAAACTGACATATACTTAATTATTATTTTGTTGTTGTTACTATCCAGCCATCATTCATTTCATATTTTGGATTTTCGGGTAAAGCTAAATTTACTAAATAACTTGCACCAAATCCAATACCTAATGAAACTAAAAATTGTTGACCTCTGCTTATATTATTTTTATCAATCATTTCAGAAATAAGAAAAAATGTACCAATAGCTGTTCCAAGTTTTAAAGTTTGTTTCAGCATTTTTCTGCCTATGCTGATTCTTCTGAATTTAACAAAATCTTTCAAAAGAATCTCCTTGTAGGAAGGACCATTTTTTTCAAAATTCTTCCTTAAACCCGGGTGAACAAATCTGGTATCATTTCCCATAAAAACACTGCTATCTGTTATGGCGAAAATATCCTGAGAATAAAACTCCTCCTGATCTCTATAACCATTATAGACGAGTGCTAACTGGTCTCCAATTCTTGCTTTGATTGATTTACCTGTTTTTTTATTGATAAAGACCAATTCCTGTGCATGTAATTCTGAGCATAATCCTAAAAGGATTGTTGCAAAGAATAATACCTTCATCAAGCTTTGGACTTTTAACATTGATTAGATAACTTTTGCTTCTTCGTTTAATAATCTGATTAAATCACCTGCATTTGAGGCATCAATCATTTTACAAGCTCCTTTTGGTGCAGGTAATTCAAACGATTGGGTGCTACTTCCAATTGTTGAAGCTTGAGCATCAAGCACCTGCAGTGGCTTGGTTCTGGCAGCCATAATTCCTCTCATGTTTGGAATACGTGGTTCTGTTAATTCTTTTTGAGCACTAGCAACAAATGGGAAATTGCATGATAGCTTTTCTTTTCCTCCATCAATATCTCTTTCCATAATTGCAGTAGTTCCTTCAACTTCAATACTTGTAATTACGTTTAC
>JBIPMI010000305.1:0-3584 GCA_044369215.1 Bacteroidia bacterium
ATTCCAATGTTTCTTCTGTTTTAAAATCGAGGTTTCTGCCTCCTCCAAACAACACTCTTTTTCCAACATTTCTAAAATAATAATAACCTTCATCAAAACTATAAGTGCCATTTAGTTGAAGGCCTTCGATTTCATTTGTAATGAGTACTTGTCCTCTACCTGGTTGTAAATCTAAATCGGGTAATAATTTTTTACTAAAAGCATTGGTACAAATAGCTAGTTTTTGTGTTTTTATTTTGATAGATTGAAACTCGCTTTTTGCTGTAATACTTATAGAATCGGAATCTTCTTGAATCTCTTCAACACTAGTTCCTGTAAATATTCTAATACCTAATTGATTGGCATAAGTAACAAAATTATCCATCATCAAACCGGTATCAATTTGTCCATCTAAATTGTTTTTATAAATTGATTGAACCTTGTTTTTATCGAATCCAAAATAGGTGTGATGAGATGGCAATTTTTCAAATACGGGTTGCTCAAAAACAGGAAATAGAATTTGATTAAGTAATTCAATTTTTGACTCATCTAATTCCTGATTATGGAAGATTATTTCATGAGAACCTGTTGCTTCATAGTTGATGTTTTCATCACCTAATCTATTTCTTAAAATCTGCAATCCTTGGTGTCTTTTATGTACTAGTTCAATTAATGCTTTTTCACCCATTAAATCCAAATCAGACAAATCTTCTGTTGGATTTCCAATACAAGCAAATCCTGCATTTTTTGTACTTGCACCGCTTGGTAAGATACCACGTTCTATGATTGCAACTTTTAGATTTTTATTTTTTTCCTTGATGGAACAGGCTGTAGAAAGCCCGCATATTCCTGAACCAATTATAAGTACATCAAAGTGTAACAGGTTTTTATTCTCCCAAAAGCTTATCATAATTACGACTTAAAAATGCATTAAATTAAAAAGATTAATGAAATCCTAAAGTTTGAAATTTACTTTTGAAAAGTATGAAAAATGTTAGGACTATCGTAATTTCAATAGTATTTATTTCAATATCAATAGGTTTGGGTTATTTTTTTGGTAGGAATAATGTTGAAAAATCAAAAACGGATTCAATGCAATCTAGTATAATTATTGATTCCGGTTATGTAAGTTTAGTAAACCCGATGCTTCCTTGTGTTGAGCAATTGAAGTTAAATATGAAAGAATTAAAAACTTTCAGACCTGCTTTAGATTCTTATTTAGATAAAGTTCATAAACAATATCCTGAAATTCATATTTCTTATTATTTCAGGGATTTGAATAATGGATTATGGATTGGTGTAGAAGAAAAGGAAATGTTTAGTCCTGCCAGCTTAATGAAGATTCCTGTGATGATTGCTGTGCTTAAACGAACTGAAACAGAACCATTATTTATGGATAACAAAATCCAGTACGATACTACCTTATTAGATAAAATTGATGAAGATGAGGGTAATGGATTTAAGAAAACCCATGGAGAATGGTATTCAATAGACCAGCTCATCACCCAAATGATTACCTATTCTGATAATAAAGCAACATTGATGTTAATGCAAGCAGTAGGAATGGAAGAAGTAATTAAAGTTAGTAATGATTTAAATTTAGATATCAAAAACGATTTAAACATCAATTCAAACTTTATGAAAGTAAAGTCTTACGGAGCAATCTTTAGGATTTTATACAATGGAACTTATTTGAACAAAGTAAATTCTGAAAAAGCATTGACTTATTTAACTAATTCAGAATTCTCAAAAGGTATTAGAGCTGCAATACCTTCAAATGTTTTAGTTGCACATAAATATGGAACCCGCGATGAGTTTGATTCACAAGGAAATCGTACAAATATCCAATTACATCATTTTGGAATTGTATACCACAAACAAAAGCCTTTTTTAATTGGCATCATGACAAGAGGAGGGAAGAAGGAAATAAGAGAAAAGATTATTTATGATTTAAGTAAACTTACTTATGATGAAGTAGAATCATTTTGTAATAAGAATGGGTTGGATAATTAGAAACAAAAAAGGTGGATAGAAAAATCCACCTTTTTTGTTTGTTTATATTGCCTTGAATCTTACTCTGTGTGGAGCTTGATCGCCACCTCTTTGTTTTTTGTTTTCTTCGTAATCACTATAGTTGCCTTCGAAGTAAACCACTTGTGAATTACCTTCAAAAGCAAGAATATGAGTAGCAATTCTATCTATAAACCACCTGTCGTGACTAATTACAACAACACATCCAGCAAAATTTTCAATAGCTTCTTCTAATGCTCTAAGAGTATTTACGTCAATATCATTTGTAGGCTCATCGAGTAATAAAACGTTTCCGCCTTCTTTTAAAGTCATGGCTAAATGGACCCTATTTCTTTCTCCACCTGAAAGTACACCAACCTTTTTACTTTGGTCGTTTCCACTAAAATTGAATTTAGAGATATAAGCACGGGCATTTACTTGTTTATCTGCAACCAACATTAATTCGGTTCCACCAGATATTACCTCAAAAACAGATTTTTCAGGAAGTAAATCTTTATGACTTTGGTCTACATATGCAGTTTTAACCGTTTCTCCAATTTTGAATTCGCCACTATCAGGTTGTTCAAGACCCATCATCATTCTGAAAAGCGTTGTTTTACCAACACCATTTGGACCAATAATTCCAACAATACCGCCTTTAGGAAGAGAGAAACTTAGGTTTTCATAAAGTAGTTTTTTACCAAAAGCCTTACTAACATTATTGGCTTCAATAACAACATCACCTAAACGAGGACCGGCAGGAATGAAGAGCTCAAGCGTTTGTTCTTTTTCTTTTTGTTCTTCACCCAACATTCTATCGTAGGCATTTAAACGGGCTTTTTGTTTAGCATGACGTCCTTTAGCACCCATTTTTACCCATTCTAATTCACGTTGAAGTGCTTTAGAACGTTTGCTTTCTTGCTTTTCTTCAGATTGTAAACGAGCTGATTTTTGGTCTAACCAAGAGCTATAATTTCCTTTCCAAGGAATTCCTTCTCCGCGGTCTAATTCTAGAATCCAACCTGCAACATTATCTAAGAAGTACCTATCGTGGGTAACCGCAATTACGGTACCCGGGAAGTTTTTAAGGAATTGTTCTAACCAATCAACACTTTCAGCATCTAAGTGATTGGTAGGTTCATCTAATAATAGGATATCAGGATTACTCAATAACAATCTGCACAAAGCCACACGACGTCTTTCTCCGCCCGAGAGCACGTTTACTGGAGTATCACTTTCCGGGCAACGTAAAGCATCCATTGCCTTTTCTAGTTTAGTATCTAATTCCCATGCATCATTTTGTTCAAGTTGCTCCATCACAAGGGCTTGGCGATCGAGGATTTTCATCATTTCATCGCCATCAAGATTTGGGTCGGCAAGACTGTTATTGATGTTTTCAAATTCTTCTAAAAGGTCGGTAATATGTTTAACGCCTTCTTTAACAGATTCAAGAACAGTTTTGCTTTCATCGAGTTGAGGTTCTTGTTCTAAGAAGCCAATTTTATAATTTTTTGAATCGAAAACTACCTCACCTTGGAAGTTTTTATCGACACCAGCAATTATTCTTAATAAAGAAGATTTTCCAGAGCCATTTA
>JBIPMI010000052.1:0-11858 GCA_044369215.1 Bacteroidia bacterium
TTTTTAAACGCCGATTCTAAGATTATTAACTCATGATTTTGTCCTTTTAAACTAAATAATAGTTTGCCAAATTTCCTGTAAGTTTTGGTTCTTTCATTTGAATGAGGAAGAGCAAAAGTATCTTGGTTATCATACCTTTCAATCTTAGCCATTACTCTGTAAGCTTCATCGACAGGAAAGTACCTCAATCCTTTAAAAGAAAGCAACTCAACACTATCTAAAGGGGAAGTTAAAGGGTTTAAAAACTCATCATTTTCCTTTATTCTATCGGCAGCAATTTGCCTGCGGTAAGTTTCATCAACTTTTGGTCCGCATGAAACGTAAAATAAAATGCTTAGGAATATAAAAGAGAGCTTTTTCATTTATTTGATATCAGCTTCTTTTGAATGAATGACATTTTTGATAGTTGTATTTGAGTTTACAATTGCCATAACTTTCAAATTATCTTTCTTCCAAAGAGGATCTCTTTTATACAAATAAAGTTTTTTGAAAACCCTACCTCTTTCAAGTTTCGCTTTGAGTAAATCTCCATAAAAATCAGAAACTACAGCTCTTAAAACATGCTCATGTTCGTATTCTTCATCATAGATAACTGTTGGACCCACTTTCTTTTCTTGAACATCAATCATACCATTTTCTAATAATGCAATGGTTAAGTAGTTTGAATCGCTAACTGCTTCTGTATAAGTTAAAGTAATTTCAATAGCAATGGAATCATTTGGGGTGAAAAACGAATTTAATTCAATATTTACTGGAGTTGATTTAGTTAATTCTCCATTTACATAATTAGCCCATTTTTGGTAATCAATGGCTCGCTCAGTTTCACCACCAAACAATTTCCGATTTACAGAACCACGTGGTAAAGCACTTGTAACTCCAATCATATTAAAAATTTCAGCACCAGCAATAGTTCTAAAATCTTCTTTACTTGTATGTTTATCTCCAATGTCAATTCTAAATGGAGTAGTTAATGAATTTAGTAAACCCTTTGGATGAATGGTCATAATATTAATTCTACCAGGATTGTTTTTTGAAATGGTTTTTGCCTCTAATTGTGCATCAGGGCAGTTTGGACATCTAACGCCTGTAAACTCTTCAATTAGTACCATTGATTGTTGTGCAGCTGGAATATTTTCTGTTACATATGTGGTATCTTTAAAAGAATTTGAAGGACTAAGATTGATATAAGGGGCAGTTTCTTCGCATGATGCAAAAAAAGAAGCCAAAACTAAAATGCTTAAAATCTTTTTCATAGTTTAAAATTAGTTTATTAGAAATTGGTAACCAAAGTTAATCGAACTCCATTAAATGCAGGCTCTACCCTACAAACACCGCCGGTGCAGTTTACACCCTCCACCTGACGAATATATCCTCCAGTAACTCTAGTATTTTTATGGGTATAAGCCATAAAAAAGGAGTAGTAGTGCACCAATTCAAAATCTTTTCCTGCTGGAGGTGTATTTCTGTAGCCTGGAGTAATATTAACCATATCACCAATACTAAATGAGTAATGTGGTGCCATATTAAATTCTACCAATCCATTAACAAAACTACCTAAATCTTGTTTTGTAGATAAATACTGACCTTCGAAACGCATAGAATGAGTTGGGGTGAATTTGTAAGTTGCTTCACCAAAAAAAGTATGGGAAACTACATATGGAACACCCGGTTTTGCTTCAAATAATTGTTGGTCGTAATTAATTACTTGGTAACCTAAACTCATTTTAAATTTTTTAGTAAAACGATGTTGTATTTCAAAATTGTATTCTCTGAAATAACGGCTTGTATCTTTCGCCGAAAACCCTAAGGTTTTTGCATTGAAATTATTAATTCCGGTTGCCAATGAATAGTTAAAGTTGATTTGAGTTTGGTGTTTTTTCAGAAACTTTGGTTTATAACTCATTTCAACTTGTAATCCATTTTCACCAAATTCTTGAGTGAATGCATTATATCTAGCCAATAAACGGTATACATTTTGTTTGGTGATACTTGGTAAATAAGCCACCATTCCTAAGTTTTGGTTTTCTAAAGGAGAAGTTCTTAAAGAGAATTTATCGATGTAACGATATTGTGCATTAATACCAAAACCTTTTGTAGAATAAGATAAACTGGTTAATAGCACTTTCCCTTCATGAAGTTCCATTCTCCCATTATCAGGATTTACAACAGCTTCACTTGATTTTAAAGCATATTCAGCACTCCATGAGATGTTTTTATACCTTAGTGTATTGTAAATATTATAAGCAAAAACATTGTATTTGGGTAAAAATCTATTTTCTAAATCATAGTTATTAATAGTAGATGCAATTACATCCATTGTGCTTTTGTCAATGGTTCTGTTAACAGCACTTGCACCGGGAGTGATGCTTAAATTCTCATTGATTTCAATCAAGTGTTCTGCATTTACTCCTTTTAATACTACAGGACGTAAATCGAAGCGAAATTTTTGTAAACCAGTGAATGCTTTTACTGTGGTATTAGGAGTAGGGCTCCAGCGTAATCTTGCTCCTTGAACCGCAAAATCTAAACCTAAATTTCTGTCTTCATAAGCTCTGAAAACCATTCCAGATGCAAACTGGTCATAGAAGTAACCAGCAGTGATGTCCATGTTTTCGAATGATTTGGTTACACTCCACATACCAATTCCACTTTTGGTATAAGCTTCTTGTGGGTTCAATAAAGGTGAATTGTTAAATAAATCGAAACGAACAGTTACATTGTAGCCACTGTATTTATAATTCATTAACAACCATGCATCGGTGCTCGAAAGTTCTTTTTGGTACTGAGTGGTATTAGCGCCAATGGCACTATCTTTCACATAAAACTGGTTATTCGTTTGAAAGTTTCCCGAGAACTCTCCCTTTTCATTTTTTTTGTTGTCCTGTGATTTGGCAGCAAATAAACTGCAACTCATAGAAACTAATAGTAGAAGCTTCTTCATTCCTTTTTATTTTGGGGCTATTGAAAGCTGCTAAAATAGTTTTTTTTATCAAAGAATTCCTAAGTTTTGAAAGTACATAATGGGTTTTGAAAACAGTTTCCTATTTCCCTTTAAAACAAATGAGGTTTAATAATAGAGGCAAAAATCAAACTGAAAAAAGAATTTATTGTGCGTATGACAAAGCTGTTTCTTTAATGGCTTGTCGGATAGGTGTTGCCATTTTGCCAAATTTGTTATCGAACTTTGCACTACTAAAATAGTAAGGGCTTTCCATTTGGTATAACATTTCCATGTTTTCTTTCAAAACAGGAACAAATAATCCCAATGCCGATAACATCCATTTTGGAATGCTACTGATTTTGTTTTTTGCATGTAGGTTGATAGCTGCAATTTCAACCAATTCTCTTCCTGTAATATATTTTGAATCTGCAGGTAAATGCCAAGCTTGACCAAATGCTTCTGGAGTATTTCCTAATATTGCCAGAGCTTTTCCCGCATCTTTTACATAAGTATAAGTGTGTAAAGTTTCTGGATTGAGCATCCATTGTGCAGATTTTCCTGCAGCCAATCTTTTAAAAACCATTTCTGTTAAAAAGCTCATTTCGGTATGACCGATAAAATCTGCGGAACGTCCTATCAGCTGGGCATTTCCCATTTCTCTTTCTAAAAATTCAACAACTTTTGCCCTTACTTCACCTTTTTTACTGCAAGGATTTGTTGGGGTTTGTTCGGTCATTTCACCTGAAACTTTTCCGTATAGATATACATTATCAAAGAAAACTAATTTTACTTGATGAAATTGACATGCTTTAACTACATTCTCTATCAATTTTGGCCAATCATTCTGCCAAATTTTTGTATTGTAAGACAAACCTGCTGTTAAATAAACTAAATCAGAGCCTTTTACTGCAGCTTTACATTCTTCATAATTGAGTAAATCAGCTTTATATAAATCATCTCCTGATTTTACAATTTTTGGGTTTCTACTTACTAATCTTATAGGAACATTCATTTGATGCAAAGCATGTGCTAATTCAGTTGATATGATTCCGTTGGCTCCTAAAATGGTTTGCATGTTTTTGAAATTTTATTCAAAAATAAAAGAATAAAATCCCTTAAAAAACAAAACCCCGACCAATTGCTGAAACAAGAGGACGGGGTTACATAAAACGGCGGTGAAATGAATTATTTTCCTTTGAAAGGAACTTCTGCGGCATCACCCCAAAGTCCTTCTATATCATAAAAATCTCTTTGTTCTTTTTGGAAAACGTGGGCAACTACATCGATATAATCGGTTAAAACCCATTCCAAGTTTTCATAACCTTCGCGGTGCCAAGGTGATTGATTAAGTTGTTTTTTTACTTCGTCTTCTAAACTTCTAGAGATGGCTTCAACTTGTTTGTCGTTGCTGGCACTGCTAATGACAAAAAAATCGGCAGATGCACCCGGAACTTTTCTCATATCAAGAATGCGAATGTCTTCAGCTTTCTTTTCAAACATACCTTGAGCTACAGTTAAAGCAAGCAAAGTACCTTCATCCATTATTTCTACAACTTTGGCTTTTTTGGTTGCCGGAGTTGTGGTTTTAGAGGCAGTTACTTTTTTCGCAGCTGCTTTTTTAGCTACAGGTTTTTCTTCTTCAGTGGTCTTTTTAACTGCAGTTTTTTTTGCAGTTGTTTTCTTCGCTGCAACTTTTTTTGCAGTTGTTTTCTTCACAGGTGTTATTTTTTCGGTGCTTTTGGCCATTTTTACAGAGGACTAATTTTATCGCAAATTAAGCTTTTTCAAACAAATGACTCAATTAACAGGTTCATACACAATTTTCTTAGAAGAAACTTCATCAACAAATGAAGCTTTAAAAATAGAAGAACTCAATAAAAAACTGCCTGAAGGTGCTGTATTGTATACGAATTTTCAGTCGAAGGGAAAAGGACAACAGGAAGCAAAATGGGAATCGGAACCACATAAAAATATTTTAATCAGCGTTTTATATTATCCTGTTTTTTTGAAACCGGAGGAGCAAATGTGGTTAAATATGGCAATTAGTTTAGCCTGCAAAAAGTTTCTTTCTCAATTAATACCCGAAAAAGAGGTTTTCATAAAGTGGCCAAATGATTTGATTTGTGAAGGAAAAAAATTGGGTGGGATTTTAATCGAAAATTCTCTTCAGGGAGCTAAAATTAGGAGTAGTATAGTTGGAATTGGAATCAATGTAAATCAAACCGAGTTTACTATTGAAAAGGCGGGCTCCATTTCTCAAATCACCAATAAAGAATTAAATATAAAAGAATTGAGGCAATCTCTTTTTCTTTGTTTAGATGAATATTATTCACTTTTAAAAGCAAAACAGTTTAGTTCTATTAAATCTCAATATGAAAGCTATCTTCTTTTTAAAGGAAAAGAAGCCTTGTTTTTAATTGATGGAAATGAAGTATTAGCCACAGTTTTAGGAATTGGTAATTATGGAAAGTTACATTTGCTTATAAACGATGAAATTAAAAGTTTTGCAAACAAGGAAATTGTCTTTTGTAATTTATCCTAAAATGAAACAACTAGTTATAGATATTGGTAATACAAGAAATAGGGCAGCAGTTTTTTCTCAGGAGGAAATGCTTGATTTCCTCGAGTTTGATGAACTTTCATTAGATTATTTAAACTCATTAAGGTCTAAATATCAAATTGATAAAACTTTGATTTGTAGTGTTTCAGGCAAAGATTTAAGTGCGTTTGAAAATGAAAATGATGTTTTAGTTTTAAATCCATCAACAAAATTACCTTTCCAAAATTCTTATTTTAGTCCGCTTACACTTGGTGCCGACAGAAAAGCTTTGGTTTCAGCTGCACTTCAGTTTAAGCCCAATAAAAATTGCCTGATTATTGATGCAGGTACTTGTGTAACTTATGATTTCATCGAAAAGTCGGGAAATTATTTGGGTGGAAGTATCAGTCCGGGTTTACAAATGCGTTTAAAGGCCATGAATTATTTTACAGGTAAATTGCCTTTGCCGGATTGGAATGGAGTAGGGGAATTGATTGGAAACGATACGAATTCTTGTTTAAAATCGGGAGCATTTTGGGGCTTAATTGGTGAAATTGAGTATTTTATACAAGAATATGAGGCAAAATTCGACGGAATTGAGGTTTTGTTTACGGGCGGTGATTCAGAAGTATTGTCAATCCACCTGAAAAGGCCGTTATTTGTGGTCCCACATTTGATTATGTTTGGTTTAAATAAAATTTTGAATTTCAATGTTAAAAAAGGCGTATAGCTATCTTTTATTACTTAGCTCTTTGTTTTGGCTCGACGCCTCTGCTCAGAATATTACAAAATCTCCCTATTCAATTATTGGTTTAGGAGAAATGGTATTTGCCGGAAATGCTTCTAATTTTGCAATGGGTCAAATAACTCAGGGCGTTAGAAGAAATCACGAAATCAATTGGATGAACCCTGCTTCTTATAGTGCATTATTGCAAACAAATATTGATGCAGGTGGCACTTTTAGTTATGGTAAATTTACAGGAAGTTCTCAGGTTGGTGAAGTAAATACCGCTTGGTTGGCCTACCTTAATTTTGCGATGCCATTGTCTTCAAAAAAAGGAATAGGTGTTGCTTTTGGATTATCACCATTTACAGGCGTTGGTTATAATATTGCTTCCACTTTTGTTATTCCAAACGATACTTTTGATATCAATGCAAATTACCTTTATAATGGTCGTGGTGGTTTAAGCAGATTTTATGTTGGGTATGGTATGAAAGTAATTAAAGATCTTTCAGTTGGGTTTAATTATAATTATGTATTTGGTCAGGTTAAAAATACTACACAATTATTCATTCCGTCAAGATATAATATGTTCAATCTAAATGAAGACAGATTAACTTTTGTTACCGGATCTGTTTTTGATTTAGGAACGCAATACCACAAATCACTTCATTTTACAAATTACGATAGCAAAGACAAAAGCAAATACCATAAAGATAGTCTTGATTTTGTTTTTGGAGTGAATTTTCGTCCGGGTGCCGACTTAAACGCAGAACAACAATATATTCTAAGAACATTACCCAATGGAGCATTAACAGGTTCTAAAGACACTGTTCTTGCAACTGATAATCAAAAAGGAATTCTTAAGATGCCATCAACTATTAAAATTGGGATGAGCATAGGAAAACAAGATAGATGGATGATTGCAGCAGATTATCGTTCAACTGATTGGTCGAAGTATAGCAGTTATGGTGTTAATGATTCATTGCAGAGTAGTTTTGGCTACAGCATTGGAGGATTTATTTGCCCTGATCCGTACGATGCCAAAAATTTCTTAAAAAGAATAGAATACAGAGCAGGATTTAGATACGACCAAACTAATATTAAAGTAAATGGTCAGGGAATTAATGAATGGGCAGTAAGTGCAGGTTTTGGCATACCTCTTGCTAGAAGTAGGTCGAAATTAAACCTCGGTTTTGAATATGTTGATAGAGGAACCTCTGAGAATAATTTAATTAAAGAGAATTATTTTAGGTTTATTATTGGCATTAATTTCAGCGACCGTTGGTTTGTAAGGTATCGTTATGACTAAACAAATTCTTCTGTTTTTAAGTATTCTAACCATCATTACCTCTTGTGGAAACAAGGATGTAGATAAGGTTAAAATCTCTGCTTCCGACGGACCTTTGCCTGTTGAAAGAGGCGTAAATATTGCCATCAGTTATACTGATAGTGGTTTTTTGAAAGCCAAAGTTTTTGCTCCTTTATTAGAAAGATATAGCACAGAAGATAAATTAGAATCGGAAATGAAAAAAGGTATCACCGCCTATTTTTATGGTCCCAAAGGAAAAATTACCAGCTACCTTAAATCTAAGTATGCTTTCAGAGATGAAAAAGCCAGAACTTTATTGGTAAGAAATGATGTAATTGTGGTAAACAACAAAGGAGATACCATTAGAACTGAAGAAATGATTTGGGATGAAAAAACGGATATGATATCAACCGATAAGGCTGTTCATATTCATTCACCCGATAAAATTATTTATGGAACCGGAATGGAATCTACAACAGATTTTACCCATCCGAAAATTTTCAATATCAAAGGAACTGTTTATTTAAAACAATAATGGACCGCTGGATTTTAAGAAATTGGTTGATACTTTCCATTGCCTCATTGGCGGTAGGATTTTGGATTGCCTTTTTCGAACATTTTGTAAAAGACAAAGCTTATATGTTTTTTATTTTGGCCATTGTTTTCTTTTACGTTTGGTTGAAGAAAACGGGAAAACTTTGAAGAAGGCTATTGGCTTTTAGCTGTTGGCCCTTGGCAGGATTTGATTTTAAAGAAAAATCTTGTTTCAAATCCATTATTTATGTTCTTTATTAAGGAAATAGGATATTCCAACTATTAAAAGGATGTTTCTTTTAAACGAAATTGAAAGCCAAAAGCCAACAGCCAATAGCCAAAGTACTTAAGACAAACTTTGGCCTTTAGCTGTTGGCCATTAGCAGGATTTAAAGTTAAAGTGAAATCAAATTTTCAATCTATCTTTTATATTCTTTATTAAGAAAATAGGATGTTTCTAAAAACAAAAAGACGTTTCAATTAAACAAAATTGAAAGCCAAAAGCAAATAGCCAAAAGCCAAAGTTTCCTCAACGGATCCACCTCGTTCTAACCATACAAAAAGCTTTCAATCCTTCTTCTCCTAATTCTCTTCCGAAGCCCGATTGTTTGCAGCCTCCAAATGGAAATCTGACATCACTTTTTACAATCTGGTTGATATAAACCATGCCGCTTTCAATCTCTTCCGACATTGTTTTAGCTGCTTCTAAATCATTGGTCCAGATGCTGCAACCTAAACCATATTTGGTTTGATTCGCAATCTTTATAGCTTCTTCATCTGATTCGAATGTATACAATGATAAAACCGGTCCGAATAATTCTTCTTTGAAGGCTTTTGAATGAGCAGGAATATTTCCCAAAACCATGATTGGATGAAAGAATCCTTTTGTCGGAATTTCTATTGATTGATAAATAATCTCTGCACCTTTTTCTATAGCTTCATTCACTTGATTTTTTAATATTTCAAGTAAGTCATAACGAGCCAATGGTCCTTGGTCTGTAGTTAGTTCCATTGGGTTTCCAAACTTCATTTTTTCAAGTCCCTGAATTAATTTTTCCTGAAAACTTTGAATTTGGTTTTTATGAACAATGAATCTTTTAGCAGCCACACAACTTTGACCATTGTTTTGAAAACGAGAGAAAATGGCTTGTTCCATCAAACTATCTAAATCTGCATCATGTCTGATAATAAACGGATCACTTCCACCTAATTCCAATACAACAGGTTTAATCGCTTTCCCTGCTTGTGCAGCAACTGAAGAACCTGCTTTTTCACTGCCGGTTAAAGTAACAGCAGCAATTCTATTATCAGCAATGATTCCTGAAATTAATTCATCACTTGGAAAAATTGTTTGAATAACCCCATGAGGAAAACCTGCTTTTTCAAAAAGAGTTTGTAGTTTGATGGCTGAACGAGGAACATTAGGCGCTGGTTTTACTAAAAGGGTGTTACCACTCATTAAAGCAGGAATAGCACTTCTGATAACCTGCCAGTATGGAAAATTCCATGGATATATTCCTAAAATAACACCTAATGGTTTGTAGCTGATTTCTATTTCAACACCATTTTCAATAACTGTATTTTTTGATGCTAAAACCTTTTCCGCTTCAGCAACAACATAATCACAAACACTGGCACTTTTAAGCACTTCTGCTTTTGAATGAGCAAGTAATTTGCCCATTTCAATACTTGCTATTTCTGCAAGTTCGCTTGCATTTTCTCTAAGTAATTTGGCTAATCTTTCAATGTATAAAGCTCTTTCTTTAAAGCCCAGTTTTCTCCAGGTTAAAAAAGCATCATGAGCATCTTCTAAAATAATATCAACTTCATCTGCCTGAATAAAATCGAAGGCCGATAACAATTCCTCATTAAAAGGATTCACACTTTCGTAAGCACGCATAGGGCGAAATTAGAAAATGTTTTGAATACACAAGTGTAAAAGACCAATTGTTACACTTTTAGTTACAATTGGTCTGTATTTAAATGAGAAACAATTTTCTTTTTTTCGATGAATTAACTCAAGCCAACAATTTCACCATTCACCACATCAATTTGCATGGCAGCAGGTTCTTTTGGTAAACCTGGCATACGCATAATTTCACCGGCAACTGCTACAACAAATCCTGCGCCGTGGTTCATTACCAGGTTTTCTATGGTGATATTAAATCCGCTTTCTGCACCAACCAAAGCTGCATTGTCGGTGAAAGAGAATTGAGTTTTAGCAATACAAACAGGCATTTCATCAGCACCTAATTCTTTTAATTTTTTCATGGCTGATTTGGCTGTTTTGCTAAATGAAATTCCCGAACCTCTATAAATGCTTTTTACTATTTTTTCGATTTTGGTTTCAAGCGTATCATTCAATTCATAGGTATGTTGAATTTTTGCAGAAGGTCTATTTTCGCATACTTCCACTACTTTTTCGGCTAAAGCCACTGCACCATCACCACCTTTTGCAAAACCTTCATTGATAGAAAATTCAGTTCCTTTTTGTTTACACCATTCCTGCATATAACCCAATTCTTCTTCGGTATCGAAGCCAAATTTGTTTAAAGCAACAACAACCGCCTGACCAAAATTCTGTAAGTTTTCTACATGACGTTCTAAGTTTAAAAGTCCTTTTTTCAAGCCTTCTAAATTTGGTTGTTTAATAAGTTTTTCATCAACCTTACCATGTAGTTTTAATGATTGTGTTGTACTTACCAAAACACTCGCTGCAGGAGTAATACCTAATTGGCGGCATTTGATATTCAGGAATTTTTCTCCACCTAAATCACTTCCAAAACCAGCCTCTGTGATGGCATATTCTCCAAATTGTAAGGCCGATTTAGTAGCCATAATAGAATTACAACCATGTGCAATATTGGCAAAAGGGCCACCATGAATAAAAGCAGCTCCACCTTCAATGGTTTGAACCAGGTTGGGATTAAAAGCATCTTTTAATAAAGTAACCAATGCGCCACCTACTTTTAAATCGCGAACAAAAAATGGCTGGTTTTCATAAGTATATCCAATAAGTATATTGTCGATTTTGTTTCTCAAATCATCAAGACTGGTTGAAAGACAAAATATCGCCATGATTTCGCTAGCAGGAGTTATATCGAAACCAGTTTCGGTTGGAATACCGTTTGTAGCACCATTTAAACCTGATAACATATAACGAAGTGAACGGTCGTTTACATCGAGTACCCTTCTCCATAATATTTGTTTCAGTGCCTTTTGAGAGCCTTTGTTGAAGTAATTATAATTATCAATTAAAGCAGCCAAAGTATTGTTAGCAGAAGTAATGGCATGAAAATCACCAGTAAAATGTAGGTTGATATCTTCCATTGGTAAAACCTGCGAATAACCACCACCAGCTGCGCCACCCTTCATGCCAAAACACGGACCTAAAGAAGGTTCACGTAAAGCCAACACAGCTTTTTTACCAATTTTATTTAAACCCTGTGCAAGTGCAATAGATGTTGTTGTTTTTCCTGAACCACTTTTATTTGGAGTGGTAGCAGTAACCAAGATAAGTTTGCTATTGGCAATTTTTTCCTCATCAAATTTCACATCAACCTTGGCCTTGTATTTACCATATTGTTCTAATTGGTCTTCATGAATACCATAAGCTTCAGCAATTTTGTCGATTCTTTGTAATTTAGATTCGTGAGCAATTTCAATATCAGATTTCATAATTTTTGGTTTATAAAACCCAGAATATGCATTTGATTTTCTATTACAGGTCAAAATACCTTTGAAATTGGACGTAAACTCAGTTTCCCACATGCAACATACTAGTTCTGTATGCTTTACTCACGAAACTGCC
>JBIPMI010000306.1:0-3564 GCA_044369215.1 Bacteroidia bacterium
GTAACCATCATCTAGCCCAACAAATCTTAAAATAGGTAATCCAACATTTGCTTGAACCCAAAAAATTTCAACAAATCCAGGATTGTCCAGTAAAATCGGACCCAAATAAATGCTGTCAAATTGAACTCTAGTAATTCTAAAAACGCTATCAAATGTATGAGTTGGTGTTTTTAAAGTACCAAATCCATCATAAAAAGTTACTGAGTATACCTTGCCAATTGGTAAAAATGGATTTGTAGAATTCTGTTTTTGTGGGGTATAGTGAACAACAGTATCGCCAAAATTCATTGGATAAGTTAAATATGGTACTCTTTGAGGGTATTTCATCAGATGAATTCCATCCATGTATCCATCAAGAAATACGGTATCCCTTGCAGCATTGTAAGTATAGAAAAAGTTTCTTGGAATTGGAGTTTCGCAGTATTCATTCATCCAAGTATAATGCATAGCTGTAATATCGCTAAGAAAAGAATACCTAAATCCGTAATTCACCATTGGAGAATTCCAATTTTCCTTAGTGAAATCCCAAACATGGTTATAACCAGTATTTAAAAAGATGTCATCAATATCTTTGTTTGTTTCCTTTACAAAACCGATTGTGCTAACATTTCCTAATTTTAAACCTTCTTCAATTGTTAAAGCGCGTTGTGCCTGAATTTGAAAAATAGAAAAACACAATATTAAAAGCAGTAAATTTTTATTCATTTGATGAAAATTATATGGTCAATTTTTGTAGACCTCACAAATTAAACATTCTCACTGATTTGGCAAACCTTAGATTTCCTTAAAATTCTAGTTTAGGAGGTCTTTTGCCTTTTCAATTCCTTCTTCAGTGCTTCCTCCAGAAAAGAATATCAAGAGTCCTAACCCTATGAACAATATTCCAATCAAAATATTCATCCTGTGTATAAACTGTTCTGAGAGCCATTTTTTTATTTTGTTTGATGAATAACAAATGCCTGCCTGTGTTGCAAATACGCTTGTCATAACAGCTAAAAAGAAAACAATCAGATGTGGTAAATCATACAATAATGATGATCTTAAATAAGCAGTAATTCCAATCCAAGTTATTAAAATCATTGGATTAAGTTTATTTAGTAAAAAGCCTTTACTAATGAAATAGTAATTTGGTTTTTCACCAATATCACCTGTTTGAAGTACTTTACTCGATTTTATAATTGTTCGAATACCTATAAATATAAATGAAACAAGCGCTGCAATACGAATCCATTTATCGTATTTAGGAAGTTCTTCACTGATAAAGGAAGTAGCGAACATGGCCATGAAAATATAAAGTGCATCACTTATTACAGCACCAACAGCAATCAAAATTCCCTTATTGGTTCCTCTTGAAATGCTTGTTTGTACCAATGCAAAAAAACCTGCCCCAAACGAGAGGGTCAAAATGAGTCCGGTTATTATCCCTTTTGATATTATTCCTATCCAGTCCATTATTAATAAAGCCTGCCCAATATAGTGAAATTGGACAGGCTTATGCAAACTTCTTAATAGGAATGTTTAGGCTGATTTTAATTTGATGCTGTTTCTGCCATTACTTCGCCATTAAAATACAGGATTATTTGACCCGGATCTGCATTTGTATTAACAGTTGCACTTTTTGTAAAATTTCCAATTGCAGCAGCATTGTAGGTTAAAGTAATAAATCCTTTTTTACCCGGAGCAATGGAGCTTTTGGTAAAATCATTTGTAGTGCATCCACAAGATGGATTTACTGATGCAATAATTAATGGACCTGTTCCAGAATTGGTAAATTCATAAGTAATAGTGACAGGTTTTCCTTGAGGGATTTTTCCAAAATCATGTTTGGTTTTTTCCCAGGTAATAATTGCTTTTGCATTTTCTGTTTTTGCAAAGGTGATTTGATTGCTTTGTGCCATTAGCATCCCGCCAATGAGCAACATCATAAAGGTAAAAAGATTTTTCATGTTGTATTTATTTTACGATTCAAAGGTCCCATACTTTATCAGGCTGAATGGTTAAGGATTTGCCAAATTTTGTTAATGATATGTTAAAGGCATTTTTAGCTGTTATCATTCTACTTCCAATTGATACATTTGTTTTAAATGAATAATGTAACTATCAGGATATTTGTTGTGTTGGCAGTGATTTCAATCTCCGGAATCATTATTACACAAGTATTTTGGTTTAAGAAAGCCTTTCAACACAAACAAGCTGAATTTAATAAACAGGTTGATCTTTCTTTGCAGGAGGTTGTTAAAGGTATTTTAGCCTATAATGGAAATAAATCTTCACCGTTAAATTTAGTTACACAGGTTAATGAAAAACTATTCGTTGTTAATGTAAATGAGCCTATAGAAATAGAGGTTTTGGAACATTATTTAGAATTGGCTTTTCTTAAGTATAGAATTCAGGAGCCATATGAATATGCAGCTTATGATTGTTCAACAAAAGAGCCAGTTTTTGGTGGCACAGTTTCTAAACAATTGAAATTTTTGAGTTCTGTTCAAGGTCTGCCAAGTAATTATTATTTCACAGTTTATTTTCCAAATCATTCAGGAAATTTATTAAGTGAAATGGGCATTTGGCTTTTTTCTTCATTTGCAGTTTTGCTTGTTAGTATATTTTTTGCTTATGGTTTATTTGTGATTTTAAAACAGAAAAGATTTGCAGAAGTTCAGCGTGATTTCATCAATAATATGGCCCATGAAATAAGAACTCCCTTAACAACAATTTCACTTGCAGTTAAAAGCATTTTGGGGAATAATATTTCTGAAATTAAAGAGCCGCGTGAACTGAAATATCTACAAATAATTTCTCAAGAATCAGAACGATTAAAAGGTCAATTGGATAGGGTTTTATCTTTTGCAGGTGATGGATCTCAACTAAAAATAAAACTTGAAAAAATAGAAATTCATGATTTTATTCAAACTCATTTTAAAGACTGGTGTGCCGCTGATTTAAATACAAATTGTGAGTTGAATTTGGATTTAAATGCTAAAGATTCATTTGTGTTAATTGATACTTTTCATTTTTATCAGTCATTGCAAAATCTATTGGATAATGCAAAAAAATATAGCAATGGGCTGTCGAGGATATTAATTAAAACATACAATCCGACTTCTGATTATTTATTACTTGAAGTTCATGATAATGGTATAGGTATGGCACCTGAATTTTTAAACAAAATTTTTGATAAGTTTTATAGGATTCCAACCGGAAACATTCATAATGTAAAAGGTTTTGGAATTGGATTGAGTTATGTAAAAAGGGTGATTGCTGCACATAAAGGAAAGATATTTGTGAAAAGTAGGGTAGGTGAAGGCAGCACATTTACCATCAAATTAAAAGTGATCAAATGAGCAGTATAATCAAGATTTTATTGGCTGAAGATGATACAAATCTGGGTTTTATTATTCAGGATAATTTACAGCAGAATGGCTATGAAGTTGCTTTGTTTGAAAATGGTATAAGAGCACTGGATGCATTTCATAAACAAAACTTTGATGTTTGTTTGCTTGATGTAATGATGCCTTTAATGGATGGGTTTTCGCTGGCAGAACAAATTCGAAAAACCAATAGTCA
>JBIPMI010000307.1:0-3558 GCA_044369215.1 Bacteroidia bacterium
ATACAAAAATTAATGCTAAAAATACTTTTAAAATTGGTGTGATTGCAAGTCAACAATACGGCAATAGTTCAGATAGTGTTTTTGTAAATGAATTAAATGGGTATAGAAGTCAAATTGATTTTGAAGAAACTACATATTTAGGACAAGCTTATGCCAACTGGAATTATAGAATAAATACACAATTAACATTTAATGCTGGATTGCACTATAATCATTATTTCTTAAACAATACATTTGGTATTGATCCTCGTGCAGGCTTACGTTATAATTTTGGAAAATCATCGGTAATTAGTTTAGGATATGGTCATCATTCGCAAATACAACCCATGATTACCTATTTTGAAAAAACATTAAATGATACATTCAATAGAGTTTATACATCAACCAACAAAAACTTAGAAATGACAAAAGCACATCATATTGTTTTGGGCTATGAAATGATGTTGGGAAATGAAGTAAGATTCAAAACTGAAGCCTATTACCAAGATTTATACAATGTACCTGTAACACAAAATCCATCTACTATTTCAGTGCTGAACTATGGTGCACAATTTGGAGCACCAAACTTCGATAGCTTAGTAAATAATGGTACTGGGTATAATTATGGAGTGGAGTTTACTATTGAAAAGTATTTTTCAAAAGGATATTATTATTTAGGAACATTATCATTGTATGAAAGCAAATACAAAGCAAGTGATAACAAATGGAGAAACACAGCATTTAATGGTAATTTCGTATTAAATGTATTGGCAGGTAAAGAATGGAAAATAGGTAAAAACAATATTCTTTCAGCCTCAGGAAAAATTACTTATGCAGGTGGTAGAAGATATGTTCCGATTGATGAAGCTGCATCATTGGCCAATGGATATGAAGTGCAGATTGAAGACCGTTCATATGAAAACAGATTAAAAGATTTCTTTAGAGCTGATATCAGAATTGGTTACAAAACCAATAGCAAAAGAGTTTCTCAAGAATATGGTTTAGATATTCAAAATATTACCAATAGACAAAACATCTTTACACAACAATTCAATCCTCAAACTGGTAAGGTTGAAAATTTATATCAGATTGGATTATTCCCGGTTCCATTTTATAGAATTTACTTTTAATGAAAGAAATATTCACCCCCAAAGCTTTATTAATAAGACATTCCATCATTTTGGTGATGGCTGTCTTTTTTATTTTAACCTTTAAAAGCGGCAATTCAGATGTCATGCAATCGAATGAATCGGTTCCATTTGCCATTCTTGGAAATTTCATTTTTGTAACATTGTTATGGAATCTAAATTTGATATTATTGGCATTGGTTGAACCTTATTCAAGCTGGGAGAAAAGTCCTGTTAAAAAATTAATTATTTGCGGTTCTATTGCTGTTTTTTTACCTATAGCGGTCAATTTGTTTTTTAATGAAATTCTATTTGAGTGGTTATATCAAAAGCCTTGTGAATTAAGTAGCCTCGATAATATCATGTTTTTGGTGATATCGGTGGTCATAACTTTACTCATCAATGCAATAATGTTAAGCATAGAATTTTTTGAGTTCTGGAAAAAAAGTTTGACTGAAAGAGAAGCTTTAAAAAGAGACAATATCACTGCTGAATTTGAAAGTTTAAAGAATCAGGTAAATCCACATTTTCTGTTTAATTCTTTGAATACATTAAGCAGCATTATTGAAGAAGATCCTAAAACAGCAACACAGTTTGTTCAAAAATTATCAAGTGTATACCGATATGTTTTAGCGCAAAGAGATAAGGAAACTGTGACTTTACATGAAGAGTTGAATTTCATTGAATCATATGTGTATTTGAATAAAATTAGATTTGGAGAAAACCTGAAAGTAGAAATTCTGGTTGATGAAAGTTTAAGACAATCTCAAATTGCCACATTAACCCTTCAATTGCTTATGGAAAATGCGATAAAACATAATGTTGTTAGTAAGGATAAACCATTGTCGATTGAGATAGGCATTAAGAATTCAAGGATTTATGTAAAGAATAATTTGCAGGCAAAAAAAATCCATGCAGAAAGTAATGGTATTGGTTTAAGTAATATCATCAGCAGATACAAATATTTAAGTAAAGAAGAAGTAATTGTATCGAGTTCAAATAATTATTTTGAAGTAAGTGTACCATTAATTGATTAGTCAGATGTTGAAATTGTTAATTATAGAAGATGAAATTCCTGCTTTAAACCGCATTACCAAATTGGTTTATGAGTTAAAGATGGATATTGAAATTATTGGAACTGCAGATAGTATTGAATCTGCTGTGAACTTTATTGAAGCCAATAAAGACATCAATCTAGCATTGATGGATATAGAATTGGCAGATGGACAAAGTTTCGAAATCTTCAAGCAAATTAAAGTGGAGTTTCCTGTAATATTTACTACTGCTTACGATGAATTTGCAATGAAAGCATTTAAGGTAAATAGCATTGATTATTTATTAAAACCGGTTGATGAAAACGAACTAAGGGCAGCTTTTGATAAATACAAAAAACTCTTTTTTAATAAAGAAAACGGAGTGCAACAAATCGATTCTTTATTGCAAGCGTTAAAGCTGGATTCAAAACTTGATTACAAAGAACGTTTTCTTGTTAAAACCGGAAGCCGACTTATATCAATTAATGTTGATGAAGTAGCCTGGTTTCAGGCAAGCGAAAAACTGGTTTATTTACAAATGTTTTCGGGCAATAAATATGTGATTGATTATTCCCTGGATGAATTAATTACCTTATTGAATCCAAAGAATTTCTTTCAATTAAACAGACAGTTCATCAGTTCAATAAAATCAATCAAAGACATTCATACTTACTTCAATGGTAAGTTAAAGATAAGCTTGAATCCAATGGTTGAAGAAGAAGTTCTTGTAAGCAGGGAAAGGGCTTCTGAGTTTAAAAAGTGGCTGGATGCCTGATTTTAGATAGGGCATAAAAAAGGATATTCCTTTTTAAGAAATATCCTTTGAATAATTTGATAATATTTTATTCTTCGGTAGGAGCTTCCGGTTCAGCCTCAACTGCTGCAGGAGCTTCAGGTCCAAAAGACTGAATTTTTAATTTATAATCTTTACCAAGATTGATTTTATATTTTCTTTCTTGCATTAATGTTGATGCAGTTGCAGAACTTTTTAATACTTCGAGTAGATCTCTGGCAATTGCTATTCCTTTGATATTATTTTTAGCCTGACCTCTTTCAATTTCAAGATTGAAACCATAACTGGCTTTTTTCTTTTCACCTGTAGCTTCAAACTCGTGTTTTGATAATTGGTACTCACAAGGACCTGATGCAGATTCTCTCATTTTAATAAGAATAACAGGTCTGTATTTTTGCCAAAGTGATTGATATATATTTGATTCTTTCATTTTTAAACAAGGTTTTTTGAGCGAAAACTAAGGGATAAATCTGGGTTTAGTTTGGTATTCAGAATGTTACATCCTCTGCATACTTGGCTAAGTTCAAACAAAGTTAGAATAAATGTTGAATTGGCAATTTTTTAGTTGATATTTATTTTACATAATGGTAAAAACTTTCTGAATAAATAGCCTACCAATCGGGTT
>JBIPMI010000308.1:0-3547 GCA_044369215.1 Bacteroidia bacterium
AAAGTTAAACCTCGAAACTCATCTTATTAAGAACTTATTCTTTGCCGGACAAATAAATGGAACAACAGGATATGAAGAAGCAGCCTGCCAAGGATTAATGGCTGGTATAAATGCACATCTAATTATCAACGAAAAAGAATCCTATATTCTTAGTAGGGCAGAAGCTTATATTGGCGTTCTTATTGACGATTTGGTAAACAAAGGAACTGATGAACCTTACAGAATGTTTACCTCAAGAGCTGAATACCGTATACTTCTTCGCCAGGATAATGCAGATATCAGGTTAACTGAAAAAGCACACAAACTAGGAATGGCTAGCGACGAAGCTTTCAACCAAGTCCAAAAAAGAAAAGAAGAAACTGAAAAACTAATTAAGGATTTCAAAAAGACTTCAATCACTCCATCAGAAATTAATCCTTTATTGTTAGAATTAGAAACAGCAGAAATACCTCAAAACTATAAGTTAGATCAAATAATTTCACGTCCACAAGTATCAATGCAAAACTTACTAAGTCTTGAAACAGTTAAAAAACTGGCAGAAAACCTAGAAGAAGAAGTAATTCTCCAAGCTGAGATTCTTTTAAAGTATGAAGGCTATTTAGAAAAAGAACAACTACTCGCTGAAAAAATGAACAGACTAGAGGATATTAAAATCTGGGATAATTTTGAATACCAGAATTTAAAATCACTATCTATTGAAGCTAGAGAAAAACTAAAAAAACATCAACCTAAAACTTTAGGACAAGCTTCAAGAATAAGTGGAATATCTCCTTCAGATGTTTCAATTCTTATGGTGCATTTGGGTAGATAATTACTTTATTTTGCAGCGTGGAAAAATTAAAACTCTGTCCAATCTGTAAAGAATCAAACTTTACTCTTTTATTTGAATGCAAAGATTATGTTGCTAGCGGCGAAAAATTCCCAATAGTAAAGTGTAATAATTGCACACATGAATTTACTAATCATAGACCAACCGAAGAAGAATGTGGTATATATTATCAATCGAATAATTATATTTCACATTCCGGTTCAGATAAATCTAAACTAGGAATAACTTACAAATTGTATGATTTAGTAAGAAATTACTCAATTGGATTAAAACTAAACATCATCAAAAAATACCAATCGAATGGCGAACTACTAGATTTAGGTTGTGGCTTAGGATACTTTTTAAATGGAGCAAAGAAGGAAGGAACCTTTAAATGCCAAGGTGCAGACATATCTGAAGATGCAATTAGATATGTTAAAGATAATTTTAACATTGAAGTAAAAAAAGATTCTGAACTAAAAAGCTTTCAAAAGGGTCAGTTTAACGTTATCACACAATGGCATGTATTGGAACATGTTTACAGGTTAGAAGATCGCTTAAAAGAGTTAAAATACCTTTTAGCAGAAAAAGGAACTATGTTTATTGCAGTACCAAATTCTGACTCCTGGGATGCTAAAAACTACAAAGAGTATTGGGATGGATACGATGTACCTCGACATATTCACCACTTCAATAAAAAAAGTATCAAAAAACTATTTAATGATAATGGATTCGAAGTCATAAAAATGCGTGGCATGTGGTTTGACGCACCTTATATTTCTATGAGAAGTGAATACCATATAGGCCATGGAAAAATTGGCTTCATATTTGGAGCAGCAAAGGGAATGTATTCTAATTTAACAGCACTATTCACTAGAAATCAATCAAGCATCCTTCTTATCATCAAACATAAATGATATCAAAAAAATTATATCCTTTCATTTTACTAATTACTTCTTGTGCACAAATAGTGACACCAAGTGGAGGTCCAAAAGACGATGAAGCACCAAAAGTAAAATCAAGCTATCCTGCCAGTAAAACAACTTTATTCGAAGAAAACAAAATCACTATTAATTTTGATGAATACGTTGAAATCAAAAAACCTGAACAAATAGTAATATCTCCATATATTAAAGAAAAACCAAGCATAGAAAGTGAAGGTAAATCATTAGTAATTGATCTAAAAAAATCGATTTTAGAAAAAAATAAAACTTACACAATCAATTTTGGTAATTCAATTTCTGATAATCATGAAGGCAAAACATTAGAGAATTATTCGTATTGTTTTTCTACAGGTAACTTTATCGATTCATTAGCCATTGAAGGAACAATAGTAAATGCACTAAACTTAAAGCCGGAAAAGGAAATAACAGTTGGCCTTTACAATATTGATAATTATGTCGATAGCACAGTTATTAAAGAATATCCATCATATTTAAGCCAAACAAATGAAGATGGAAAATTCGCGATTACTAACTTACCTGCTTCTAAATTTTACCTATTTGCATTTAAGGATGAAAATAAAAATTTAAAATATGAAAAAATTGAAGATATAGCATTTATAGTGAACCCTATTGAAAGTTCATATCCACAAACAAAAACTAAGTTATTCTTATCACAAGCAACCTTGCATGATAAAAACAAAATACTTGATACATTAAACAGAGAACCAGGAGTATATACATTAGCTATTTACCAACCGGAAAGAGTAGAATACATCAAGCAAAAAGGAGATAAAAATACCTATATTAAGTGGCAAAATAATGAAAATCAAATAGATACAATTTTTATTTTTAGCAAACAAAGGATTGATACATCAACAACAAGCTTTCATTTTAAATTTGGTGAAAAAGAAGAAACAATTGAATTTAGAAATCGTAAAAAACTAAAGAACAGTCCATTAGAACTAAAAATAAACAAAGATTTATCAATTAAAGATACAATAAAACTAAGCTCCAATTATCCAATAGATAGCATACAGGCTAAAACTATCATTGTAAAACAAGATACTTTACTAATAGAAACTAAAATTGTTCAAATAGACCAATTCAATTGGACAATAAATTTTAAAAAAGAAGAGTCTAACATTTACGAGATACAAATAAAAGATAGTACCATAAAAGATATATGGGGAAGGTATAATAAAGGATTTAAATCAAGTATTCAAATTAAGAATGCAAAAGAAACCGGCACATTATCCATAGCCATCACTAATAATTCAAAAGAAAATTACCTAATACAACTTGTAAGTGGCGATGATAATGAGATAGTCAATAAAGAAATAACAAATACTAAAAGCGAAACAGTATTATTTGATTATTTAGACCCAATTGAAATAAAAGTAAAGGTCATTAAAGATAGCAATAAAAACGGAAAATGGGATAGGGCTAATTATTCAGAAAAAACAGAGGCTGAAGAAGTAGCATACCTTGAACAAAAAATAACAATAAGAGCGTTCTGGGATATCGAACAAAGCCTCGATATAGAAAAAATGTTTAATAAGTAGAAAGAATTCAATTACTTAGGTTTAAATGCGACAATGTCGCAATTATGTGCATATCTACGTTAACAAGTGCGACATTAAATGTAGGTAACTAAAAAAACCGAAAGTAGTGTGGACAGCTGTTTGTAAATGTCGCACTTACAATCATTCTATACACAAAAAAATGAATACCAACTTTTGCCCAAAAACCTTGTATAACTATATTCTCGATTGTTTACTAAAGACATAACAACTTA
>JBIPMI010000309.1:0-3534 GCA_044369215.1 Bacteroidia bacterium
AAACAGGCTTTATTAGATTATAAAAAGATTATTGATATCAATCCTGAACATTATAAATCATACTATAATGTTGGTTATATGAATTTCGAAACAGGAGATTATAAAGAGGCATTAAGAAATTGGGATATTGCTACAAGAATGAACAATTTTTATCCGCAGGCATATTATATGAAAGGACTTACTTACCAGATTTTAGGAGTTAAAAAGGAAGCCCGATTAAATTACGAAATGGCATTGGAACAAGACCCGCAATATGAGTTGGCAAAGGAAGCATTGGAGCAGTTGAAGTAGGGGGTTGAAAGTATTTTTAAAGAGTAAAGAATTTGGTTTCTATTTAGTTATTTTAATTTACTGTAGTTGAACAATACTTCTTGGTAAATTGCTATTGCTCAAAGGACAAATGTGACAACAAGGACTTCTAAATAGCATGAAAACTTTTATCAAAAGTTTGATTCTAATTATATATGCTTACGCCCATTCATCTATCAAATGAACTTCTAAAATGATGCCGGAGCCAATTAGTTTTTCGCCTTCCAATAATTTAAAGTCTTTGCCTTTATACAAAGATTCGGGTTGGATGCCGGGTTCTAAAAATCTTATGCTAGCTCTACATTGTTCGCCAGGATATGCAAATTCTCTGTCGGCGAATTCTTGTAAACAATGCCAGGTTTGGTTATCGTGAAACTGAATAGAACAGCCGGTTCCAGGAAAAACGGGACCATATTTCCCGCTTTTCTCCTCCGGCAATAAATTGATACTTACATTTAATAAAACTACGCTCATTTGGTTTCCAAAACAATAAATGGAACCATCATTTCTTCTAAACTTATTCCTCCATGTTGAAACGAATTGTTATACATGTTTACATGGTAATTGTAATTGTTTGGATAAGCCATAAAATCTTCACCCATTGTAAAAACATAAGAGGTACTTACATTTTGTCTTGGTAAAAATGCTTCTTCAGGTTTTTTAATTACAAACAATTCCTTTTCGTTATAACTCAAATTCCTTCCTTGTTTGTACCTTAAATTGGTTGATGTACTTCTATCGCCAACAATCTTCACCGGATTTTGTACCCTGATAGAACCATGGTCGGTTGTAATGATAACAGTTGCTTTTTTACCGCCAATTTTTTTGATGGCTTCAAACAAAGGTGAATGCTCAAACCAACTTGCTGTTATACTTCTATATGCTGCTTCATCTTCAGCCAATTCTTTCATTACATTCATTTCGGTGCGTGCATGACTTAACATATCTACGAAATTGTAAACGATGGCATTGAATTTATTATGAAACATGTTTGGCATTTTCTCAACCAAATCCTTACCTGCATTCAGGTTGGTAATTTTTGTATAGGAGAATTTATCACTGTAACCCAATCTTTGTAACTGACGGCCTAATAATTCTTCTTCATGGATATTTTTACCTTCTTCATCTTCCTCGTTAATCCATAAATTAGGATAGATTTTTTCAATCTCACTTGGCAGCATACCCGCAAACAGACTGTTTCTGGCATAATGTGTAGTTGTTGGTAATATAGTCATGTACATTTCATCAACCAAAACATTAAAAAATTCTGCCAACTGATTTTGAACTACCTTCCATTGGTCGAAACGGAAGTTATCAATCACTATTAAAAAAACAGGATTTTCTGATTTAAGGTAAGCCGGTAATTTTTTAGTGAGTAAAGTATGACTCATCACCGGAGTTTTGGCATCGGGTTTCTTAAGGAAATTCACAAAGTTCTGCGATACAAATTTCGCCCAGCCATTGTTGGCATCGCGTTTTTGCATGGCAAGAATTTCATCCATTCCGGTATCACCACTTTTAGCTAATTCAAGTTCCCAATAAACCAGTTTGCGATACATGTTTTCCCAACCGGCAAAATCATTGATATCGTACATTTCCATGCTCAATTGGCGGAAATCCTGCTGGTAATTCTGAGCAGTTTTTTCAGTAACCAATTGTTTTGAATCAAGAATACGTTTCAACGACATCAAAATCTGGTTGCTGTTTACCGGTTTAATGAGGTAATCGGCAATCTGATTTCCAATGGCATCTTCCATAATATGCTCCTCTTCACTTTTAGTAATCATGATTACAGGCACATCCGGATTAAACTGTTTGATTTGAGCCAAAGTTTCCAGTCCGCTGATACCCGGCATGTTTTCATCCAAAAAAATCACATCAAATTTTCTAGCTTTTACCAATTCAACGGCATCAATACCATTGGTTACTTTTTCAACTTCGTAACCTTTATTTTTTAAAAATAGAATATGAGGTTTAAGCAGGTCGATCTCATCATCTGCCCATAGGATATTATACATTGTACGAAAATAGGTTGAATTTTATCAATTGAAAATTATTTATCTTGAAAATAGACCATCAAACAAAAACAATAAAAAGTGTCTATTTGCAGAAGAACACTATTTTTGTTGTTTTAGTATCAATTGTGGAAATCATCAAAAGAAAAACCCTAAACGACCCTGTTTATGGTTTTGTAAATATATCAGGGAAATTGTTGACAGATATTTTGGAACATCCGAAATTTCAGCGATTGAGGCGAATTAAACAATTGGGTCTCTCCCACTATGTGTACCCTGGCGCTCTACATACGCGGTTTCAGCACGTTATTGGCGCTATGAGTCTGGGGAAAATTGCGCTTGAAAACCTTTCTCAAAAAGGCATTGAAATTACTGAAGAAGAAAAGGAAGCAGTATGTGCTGCTTTGTTATTACATGATATCGGACATGGCCCTTTTTCACATACTTTAGAGCATGTTTTAATCAAAGGAATGTCACATGAAAGGATTTCTTTGTATCTAATGGAATCCTTAAACAATGATTTTTCGGGCAGTTTAGACCTTTGTATCGCAATATTTAAAAATCAGTACCACAAACCATTTTTACATCAGTTGGTAAGTAGTCAGCTAGATATGGACCGACTTGACTACCTCCGCCGAGATAGTTTTTACAGTGGTGTTCAGGAAGGCGTAGTTGGACAAGACCGTATCATCAACATGCTAAATGTAAAAAACGGGGAACTAGTTGTGGATGAAAAAGGCATTTATAGCATTGAGAAATTTCTGATTGCCAGAAGATTGATGTACTGGCAGGTATATTTACATAAAACGGTAGTTGCTACAGAAAACCTTTTGATAAAAGCTTTGGAAAGGGCTTTTGAACTGGCTGCCTTGGGAGAAATATTGTTTGCACCACCCGCACTTTTATGGTTTTTAAAACATCAACCCAATAAAAATAATTTCTTTGATACTGAAGAAGGAATTAAAAACTATGTAAAGCTGGATGATGACGATATCATGAGTTCGATAAAAGTTTGGTGCGAGCATGAAGACCTAGTTTTAAGCAGTTTGTGTAAAATGCTTATCAATAGAAAATTACCCAAACTTGAGTTTTCAAATGAAGCTTTTGATGAGCAAAGGGTGAATGATTTAAAAGCCAGATTTGTTGAAAATACAGGAATTCAAAATGAGGATAGTTCTTATTTTGTTTTTACTGATTCTGTGAAAAACAG
>JBIPMI010000310.1:0-3531 GCA_044369215.1 Bacteroidia bacterium
AAACAACAAATAACTAATTTTTCTATAGTAATTATATGAGCAAACAACAAAGAAACGCACTGGGAAGAGGATTAAGCGCATTGCTCGAAAATGCCAGTACCGATATCACAGGATCAGAAGCAAAACCGCTGAATTCTATCAGTGAAATTCCTATTAGTCAGGTTCAGGCAAATCCATTTCAACCACGTGATGTTTTTGAAGAAACTGCCTTAAATGAATTAGCAGAATCTATAAAGGTTCACGGTATTATTCAACCAATTACTGTTAGAAAATTAGGGTACGATTCTTATCAAATTATAAGTGGTGAAAGAAGAACCCGTGCTGCAAGAATAGCAGGTTTAACCAAAATTCCGGCTTATATCCGTTTGGCTGATGATCAGGGAATGCTTGAAATGGCATTAATTGAAAACATTCAGCGTGAAGAATTAAATGCAATGGAAATTGCATTTAGTTACAAAAGATTATTGGATGAATGCAGTTTAAATCAAGAACAATTAGGTGATAGAGTTGGTAAAAATCGTTCAACTGTAAACAACTATTTACGTTTATTAAAACTTCCGGATAATATTCAGGTTGCAATCAGAGATAATGAAATTACTATGGGTCATGCCAGAGCAATTATCAATATTGAAGATGCTGATGAACAACAATATCTATTCAACAAAATGGTTGAAGATAGTTTATCTGTAAGAGATGTTGAAACTTTGGTGCGTCAGGCTCATGAAAGAGTTGAAGAAAAAAAAGCCAGTAATCCAACAAAGAAAAAAACTGAAACGCCATCAAGTTTTATTGAATTCCAACAAATATTAAGTAATAAATTCGATACTAAAGTAAAAATCAAAGCTGATGAAAGAGGCCGCGGTTCTTTAGTCATTCCTTTCAAATCTCAACAAGATTTAAAACGACTTATAGATTTACTGTGATAAGAATTTTTATCATCATATTATTTTTAATTTTCACCGGATCTGGCTTATTGGCTCAAGCTCCGGTGAAAAAACCTGAACCTAAAAAGGAGTCAAACCCTTATCAAAAGGTTACATTAATTGCATTGGTTCCCGGGGCAGGACAGATTTACAATAAAAAATACTGGAAGCTTCCGATTGTTTATGGAGGCTTTGCGGCATTAGGCTATTCTTATGTTTTTTATAAAAATCAATATAATTCGGTTAGAGAGGCTTACATACAAGTACTAAACAAACAACCTGTTACTAATCCTGAATTTGCAAATTTACCGGGAGAAATGTTGTTAAATGTAAGAGAAAGTTATAGAAAATCCAGAGATTTATCTATCATTTCTATGGTAGGATTATATGCACTTCAAATTGTGGATGCAACAGTTGACGCTCATTTAAAAGGTTTTGACATGAGTGAAAACTTAAGTTTAAGAATAAGTCCTGATATCCGCCAAACGCCTTATTGTACATCAACCGGATTAAGTTTCACCTTAAGTATCCGATAAAAATTTCCTTAATCGGAATTTCTTGTTTATATTACAGCAAAAATTGCTCTTTTGAGCATTCTTAAAACAAAGAATAAATGAAAATCGCACTATTAGGCTACGGTAAAATGGGAATGGCTATTGAAAAAATAGCGATGGCAAAAAACCATGAAATCATTTACAAAGTTACATTAGAAAATGCTTATGATTTTATGCCACTTAGTCTTAAAAATGTTGATGTTGCAATAGATTTCAGCATGCCAACGGCCGCAGTTGATAATATCCATAAATGTTTTGAAGCCGGTGTTCCTGTTGTTGTTGGAACAACTGGTTGGTATGATCAATTAGATGAAATAAAAGAATTAGCCGAAAAAGAAGGACAGGCTTTAGTTTATAGTTCAAACTTTAGTGTTGGAGTAAATTTGTTTTATAAACTCAATAAAATTTTAGCTTCAATGATGAAAAATTTTGATAATTATGATGTCATGATTGAAGAGGTACATCATACTGCTAAATTAGATCACCCAAGTGGAACAGCCTTAAGTTTAGCAAAACATGTAATGGCAGAATACCCACAAAAAACTACTATCAAAGACCGATTGATATTCGATAAAAATCAACCTGCACAAAGCGCAAAAGCTCATGAATTATTAATTGAATCATACAGAGAGGGTGATGTAACCGGATTACATACTGTAAAGTATGAATCTGTTATTGATTCAATTCAAATTACACATGATGCAAAATCTCGTTATGGTTTTGCTAAAGGAGCTCTTATGGCTGCCGAATGGGTAATTGGCAAAAAAGGAGTTTACACAATGGATGATATCTTAAATCTAGATGATTTCATCAAAGTTTCTTAGTACCTTATCATTTAAATTCAACCATTTAGCAAAACTAAAATTAGCTTTCGTATTATTTTTAGCATTTTGCCATCAACAAAAGCATTTCAGATGACACAATCATTTAATCTTTCAGAAACTTTCAAATTTTATTTCACCAGTCCTAAAGAATTCACTAAAAAACAATGGATAATTACAATTATCTGGTGTTTATTAAACTTAATCATTGCGGGATTATACATTAGTGCCGGTGCTAGTTATGCATCAGCAATCATGAATTTTGTTTATGGTTGTTCCTTGATTCTTCTTTATTTCTCCGGAATTTTAGCTTTAATTATAGCACCGATAGTTTATGTTTTACTATTCGCTTTACATAAATTATACTTTAGCTTTAATAATATCATTGGAAAAGAAAAAGATTCAAAAGAAAATAAGTTTTTATCTGCACTTATTCTTTTTGGTAGCATATTCCTTTTCAAACTATATTTTTCAATTTTCATTAGTATAGGAATTCTAGTGGTTGCCATAATTTTGGCAATAGGCAAACCGGATAATAGAATGACTTATGAGTGGTCGGATGCAATTTGGTTTGCTACTTTAGCCGCAACTGTTATTCGTTCTTATTTTATCGAGGCTTATACTATTCCTACTCCTTCAATGGAGAAATCATTGTTGGTTGGAGATTTTCTTTTTGTTAGTAAAATGCATTTTGGTACAAGATTACCAATGACTCCATTAGCATTTCCATTTGCACACAATACGCTTCCTTTAACAGATTCGGTTAACTCTTATTTAGATTGGATGTCGATGCCTTACAAACGCTTAAGTGCAATTAGTCCGATAAAAAACAATGATGTTGTGGTGTTTAATTATCCTTTTGAAGATGGAAGACCAAGTGATAAAAAAGAGAATTATATTAAACGTTGTTTAGCTATTTCAGGTGATAGCATAGAAGTTATTCATGGAGAGGTTTATGTGAATGGTATTGCTGCTGATAAACCTAAAAATATGCAAGTAAACTATTATGTGAAATTAGATGAACAAGATGGTTGGGATGATGAAAGATTTCAAAAAATCAGAAGAAAATATGATATAACTGAAGGAAAACAAGTGCACGGAGGAAACCTTGATTTTGAATTCGTTATGCCATATAAGGTAAAACAGGATTTTGAAAATGAAAGAGGTATTTCGGAAGTTGATTCTATTATACAAGCCAGAGGTTTATACCAAGATGGGATATTTCCTCATATT
>JBIPMI010000311.1:0-3524 GCA_044369215.1 Bacteroidia bacterium
ATTACACATGAAAGCAATTGGGATAACAATCCGGAACCTTTGTTTTTAGTTCATAGCTTTTTATGGAGTTTTTTGCCTTGGCCAATTCTGTATTTGTTGGCTATTATAAAAATTATTAATCAAACCATAAAAAAAGAATTACGCACCTATTTACCAGAATTTTCAAGCATAGGAGGATTTTTAATTCTATTTCTAATTATGAGTTTATCATCCTACCAATTGCCACATTATACGTTTTTTATTCATCCATTGGCAGCCATTACACTATCTCATTTTATTTATCATTTTAAAGAGGATATGATACTGATAAGAAGAATAGCAATCTTACAATTTATTGTTTTCATTGTTTTAGGTGCGGTTCTGTTTTATTTAAATGCATGGGCATTTCCAAACAATCCTTTTCTGTTTAATTCTATAGTGGTTGTTGCACTTATTTACAATTTCGATTTACTCCTTTTTTCCAATAAAAACAGAAAAGCGAATATTATCTGGAGTAGCTTTTTGTTTATGGCTGTTTGTAATTTTATACTTAATACACAAGTATATCCCTCAATCTTTCAGTTTCAGGCCAATGAGAAAATTGCTGATTATATGAATAAAAATCACGCCAATGCACCACTTCATATTTATAAAACAGATTATTGGTATAGCTGCGACTTTAAACTGAAACAAAATATCCAAAAAGAAAATCAACTGGATTCATTGTTACAATTTTCTCTAACAAAAAAGCTGTTTATCATGACAAATGAAGAGGGACTAACTGATTTAAAAAGCAAATTACAAATAAAAGATATAAGCAATTTTAAGAACTATCCGGTTTCCAATCTAAGTTTAGAATTTATCAATCCTTATAAAAGAAATAAAACAATCTCTTATCTTTATCTTGTAGAAACAAATTAAGATGAGAAAACTAAAGTTAATTCTAATAACTATGATGGTGCTGGTTGGCACCTTGACTCAAGCACAGAAACATCATCATCCTGAAAAAGCTGCTATAAAACTGGTTTTATCACAACAGCAAAACTCATGGAATAATGGCTCAATAGACAGCTTTATGATGTTTTACTGGAATAGTCCTGAATTACGATTTGTAAGCAAAAAAGGAGTAAGTTATGGCTGGCAGAAAGTTAATGACAACTATAAAAAGTCCTATTCCAACAAAGAAAAAATGGGTAAACTCGAATTTGATATTAAATCAATTGAGTTTATAGATAAACAAAATGCGGTTGTTGTTGGATCCTGGGCCATCCAAAATAATGATGGAAATCCCTCAGGTTATTTCACTCTTTGGTTCAAAAAAATAAATGGGAAATGGTTAATTATTTTAGACCATACATCTTAGTCTTTTGCTGCTTCCCTCATCATTGCAACAGCAAGTTCCTTTCCTAAATATGCATCAATAACTGCATGAACTCCATATAATAATGGTGTTAACAATACAGCTACTGTAAGTTTATAAATATAGTTTACAATCCCAATACCTATAACCAATTTCAAATCCCATCCTGCCCCGATGTAAAAGGCAATTAAAAGTACTACAAAACTATCAATAAACTGAGAAACCAAGGTAGAACCAGTTGACCTTAACCACAAATATTTATCACCTGTTTTCTTCTTTACATAATGAAAAACACTTACATCAATAATTTGTCCTACTAAAAATGCAACCAAACTTCCTATGATAATCCATAATCCCTGACCGAAAATATTCTCATAAGCCAATTGCATATTTAAGCTACCTGAACCCGTTTCTTTCACTAGCCAAAAATCGGCAGGAGTAAGTTTTATCGCACCAAAAATTACTATAAATGAGTATGAAATTAAAGCAGCAGCTATATAACTAAATAGTTTCACACCACTGCTACCAAAATATTCATTGATTATGTCTGTCATCACAAATACAATAGGCCATAATATTACACCTGCAGTCATATTAAATGTAAAATCATTTCCAAAAAAATGCATGTGAACAGGACTCAAACCAAGAGTGCTTTCCAAAGAAAAAATCTTCACCCCAATGAATTCTGCAACAATTGCGTTTGCTATAAAAAATGAACCTAAAACAAGGAATAAAATATTCCTCTTATTTTCTTTAATCATGTATGAATGAAAAATTTACTTCATCAAAAAAAAGGAATTAACCTGATATTATTTACTAAACAGCAGGTTTAAATGATATATGACAAATTATAAAAAGTTGAAATGAATCAATACATCATCATTTTCATGCAAAAAACAGAACCACCCGACTTCATAAATTCACCTGTTTCTGTTTCATAAACCTCATACGATTCTGAAAGCAAAGCATCCATTGCAAATTTGCTTCCAGATTGTAACACGGCAAATTTAGCATCAGGTAAAACATGGGCATTTAAACAAAATGTAGCTAATGCTTCCTCTACAGGAATTTCATAAATTACGTCAAAACATTTCTTCAAAATTTGTAAACCTTCTTCAGTAAAAGCATCCGGACATAACATAACTGCTTTATCAGAAAGAGGCACAAAACAGGTATCTAAATGATAGAAATTTTCATTAATCAATTCCAGTAAAACAATACTACAACCGGTCATCTCCATGATTTCTGAATAAGCATCAGCATTACTGCGGTGACCAAATCCACCGTAAAACAACTTTCGTCCAGGATGTGGAATGGTATCACCCATACCTTCAAAAAGTTCAGTATGATTTAAATGGATGGTTTGATAGTTTCTGTGTTTATAAAAATCCTCAAAAAAAGGAACTTCTAATTGTCGACTTTCATGACGCATTTTACTCATGAAAACTGATTTTTGATTTTGAAGATTCAAAAAAGGAAAACTTTGATTGGCACAAAAAACCATATCTTCCCTACCCTCAGCTCCCGGAATAACCACAACATCTTCTATAACATTTTTGGATTTCCAATCCTCATATATCGATTTCAATTGCTCCCACTGTTGAATAGCAATTGCCTTGTTCAATTTCCCGGTTTGACTCTGCATATAGGGATTTTTAACATCAATTATATCAAAATAATCAGGACTACACATCAATACTTTTTTGGGTTCAAGGCGTTTTTCAAACCATTCAACATTAAATTCTGCTTGAATATCTGAAAGTCTTTGGAAAGTTTGTACCGGTATCATAGCTTGTAAAAAAAACAAACATAAGTTTTATGAGACAATTACTCATACTGGTTGGTATTATTTTGATTTATACAAACAGTACATTAGCACAACAAAAATTCAATGGCCATAAGCCTGTTGGTAAAACTGAATCTGAAAAAAAACTAAGTAAAGAAAGAGCAGGCACTCAACTTTTCAAATCAAGTTTAAATAAGAAATTCCCTTCTTCCTTTGTTATGCCCGGCGAGTTTGAAGAATCTCAGGCGGTGGCTATATCATGGTCGTTTGATTATAATAACAACGGAAATGTTATTGGAGCTGACACCAGTAGTGAGTACGGCTTGGTATCTGCATTATTGGCGGATGCTATCCAAAAAGAATGTTTAGTTATTATTAGGGTAGATAAAGAAATTGATA
>JBIPMI010000053.1:0-11685 GCA_044369215.1 Bacteroidia bacterium
GTGCTGCATATAAATTGCCAATATAAATTATCGATTCAATGTCTTTTGGATCGTTTTCAATTGCTGTTTGAAAATTATAAATAGCCCTTGCAGTATCACCCATTTCTTTATAATTTAAACCTAAAGTATGATAAATTACTGCATTTCCCGGATCTTGTTTCATCGCATTGGTTAGAAGGTCAATCGATTTTTTATGCTCTTTTACTACAAAATATAAATCGGCCAGTTTCAATTTAGCTTCCAGGTAATCAGCTTTAAACTGAATGGCTTTTTCATAAGACAAAGCTGCTTTTTTTGTTTGATTGGTAGCATATTGAATTCTTCCCTGAAAAAATAAATACAAAGCATTGCTTGAATCAGATTTTAAAGCTGTTTCAATATCTAATTCTGCTCTGCTTAAATAACCCTGATTATAATATATATTCGCTCTTTTATATAAAAGTTCTGCATTTTCAGGATCTGATTCAATTTCTTTACTAATTTCCTTAACAGCTTCTATTTGTGCCAAAGAATCTTGTGGTATTTCTACCGGCTTTGCCGTTTTTTCGCCACAAGATGACAATAACAACCCAATTGTGGTGACATATATCAGTTTTTTGAAAATTGACTTGAAATAAATTTGCATCTTGAAAATTATTTTAAATAATTGTGGAAATAAGAAATCACTTTCTAATAAGTCACAAAAAAAACCAAATTTGTTCGATAGATACCTAAATTCCTTAAAAATCAATATAAAATCCTAATAATCATATGCCTTTTTACCATCGCCAAGGCCAAATTCCAGCAAAACGCCACACCCAGTTTCGAAAACCGGATGGTACTTTGTATTCAGAAGAACTCGTTTCTACAGAAGGTTTCAGTAGTATTTATTCTTTGGTTTACCATTGTCACCCTCCAACTCTTGTAAAAGGAATAGGAGAAGCTTACAATGTTGCTCCTGAAGCTGCATTACCTAAAAATCTTCAAAACAGAAGCTTTTTAACTTTTAAAACCGCTCCTAAAGATGATTACCTGGAGTCGAGAACTGTTATGCTTTTTAACAGAGATTTATACATGAGTTCAGCGGCACCTAAAAAAAGTATGGAAACCTACTTTTATAAAAATGCAGATGCCGATGAAATCATTTTTATACATGAAGGTTCCGGTACTTTAAAAACGCTTTATGGTAATATCAATTTTGAATATGGTGATTATTTGGTGGTTCCAAGAGGCATTATTTACCAGATTCACTTCAATACTTCTGAAAACAGATTGATGATTATTGAAAGTTTTTCACCGATTCGTGCTCCAAAACGTTATTTAAATTCTTATGGACAGTTTTTAGAACACTCTCCTTATTGTGAACGAGATATAAAACTTCCGGAAAACCTTGAAACACATGATGAACATGGTGAATTCAAAGTTCTTATCAAAAAACAGGATTTAATTTATCCTTATACTTATGCAACACATCCATTTGATGCAATAGGTTGGGACGGTTACCAGTTTCCTTATGGTTTTAGCATCCATAATTATGAGCCAATTACAGGTAGGGTCCATATGCCACCACCAATTCATCAAACTTTTGAAGGACATAATTTCGTGGTATGTTCATTTGTTCCAAGATTATACGATTATCATCCGCAATCTATTCCGGCTCCATACAACCACAGTAATGTCGATAGTGATGAAGTATTGTATTATGTAGATGGTGATTTTATGAGCAGAAAACATGTGGAAAGAGGAATGATTAGTTTGCATCCAAAAGGAATTCCACATGGACCGCACCCGGGCACTGTTGAAAAATCGATAGGTAAAACCGAAACCAAGGAATTAGCAGTAATGATTGATCCTTTTTATCCGTTACAAATTACTTCAGCAGCCATGCAAGTTGAAGATCCGGCTTATTATTTAAGCTGGGTTCAGTAAACTGATATTATAAAACTTCAAAAAAGGCAGATTTTACTAAAACTAAAATCTGCCCTTTTTTTATTAAAGTTCTTCATTTGCTTTAGGTTTTGTTATCTTTTCGAATACAAATCCCATTTTTTATTGGGATTCCCAATTTGAAAGGCATTAGAAATTTTAGTTTTTTATTCAAATTAGAAAAATATCTAATTAAATAGAATTTACATCAACCTGTTGGTAAATTCTATTTAATTAATTTATCAGGCACTTAAATTGCAGTAATTTAAAAAAGCTTTAATTATGCATTTCAATAAGTTAGACGCATTAAGAGGATTTGCGGCTTTGTATGTCGCTATTGGACACTGGACACACACAAATGATTATACCCCTGCATTAATAAAAGAGTTTTTTAGATTTGGTCAGCAAGCAGTTATTTTGTTTTTTTTGTTAAGTGGATTTGTAATTTATATAGCCACATCATCACCAAGAAGACAGTCTTTCAAAGAATACTTTATTAAAAGATTCAGAAGAATTTATCCAATTCTAATACTTGCTTTCATTTTGAGTGTAGTTGTAGCTTTAATTGATGGAATGTTTATTAAACGATTTGATTGGTCGTCGTTTATTGGCACAAGTTTAATGTTACAGGATTATGGAACAGAGAAACCAGGAGTCTGGTTTTATTATTTCATGGGTAATTCTCCTCTTTGGTCTTTATCTTATGAATGGTGGTTCTACATGTTGTATTTTGTTTTTTATAAATACTTCAATCACCTGAGTTCAAGAACCATGATTGCTTATATAATTTCATTGGTATCAATGATTACCTATATCATTTTCCCAAATCATGCTTCATTGGTTTTTGGATATTTCATCATTTGGTTTAGTGGATATGAAGCTGCTCATGTTTATTTCAGAGATAAAACATTCACATTCAAAAACATATTTAATATTTTGTGGATGAATGGAAGTATTTTGGCTATTATTTTAGTTTATAATTTTACAAAGAGTTTTTGGGTGAATTATGGTATTGATGCCATTCCGGTTAATAAACTTATCATTCATTTTGGTACAACAGTTTTGGTTTTAGGAACCGGATTAATCTGGTGGAAAATGAAATTAATTGGTTTCGATTTATTACTTGGAATTTTCACAAAAATGGCACCAATTTCTTATGCATTATATGTTTTCCATTTTCCAATTTTAGCGCAGTGGGATCTTTATCAATATGTTGATTATAATATCAATACTGTAAATATTATTTGGATTAATGTAGTTAGATTAATTGTGCTTGTAGGATTGTCGTATTGGGCTGAAATCAAACTTCAACCAATCATTAATAAATTGATTACAGCAAAATAACGAATTCCGGATTTTTAACAGATAAGCCCTACAATTCATCAGAAATGTAGGGCTTATCTGTTAAAAATCTATATTTTTGCCAAAAACTCCCATCAATGGAATCACAGAATTCAGATTTTTTGCCGTTAAATGGCACCGATTACATCGAATTGTATGTAGGTAACGCTAAACAAGCTGCACATTTTTATAAAACAGCATTTGGTTTTCAATCATTGGCTTATGCCGGACCTGAAACAGGTATTAAAGACAGAGCATCTTATGTTTTGGTTCAGAATAAAATGAGGTTAATGTTAACTACTCCATTGCATTCAGCTAGCCCAATTGCGGAACATCACAAAAAACATGGTGATGGTGTTAAAGTGATTGCTTTAATGGTTGATGATGCTTACGACGCTTTCGAACAAACAACCAAAAGAGGTGGAATCGCAAGCTTAGAGCCTAAAACTTTAAGTGATGCCAATGGTGAAGTAAGAATGTCGGGTATTAGAACTTATGGTGAAGTTGAACATATTTTCATCGAAAGAAAAAATTATACCGGTGTATTTTTACCTGGTTTTAAAGAGTGGAAATCAGATTACAATCCAGAACCAACTGGTTTGTTATATGTAGATCATTGCGTTGGAAATGTGGGTTGGAACCAAATGAATCCTTGGGTTTCGTTTTACGAAAATGTAATGGGTTTTAAAAATATCCTTTCATTTGACGATAACGATATTTCTACAGAATACTCTGCTTTAATGAGTAAAGTAATGAGTAATGGAAACGGTTATGTGAAGTTTCCGATTAATGAGCCTGCTGAGGGTAAAAAGAAATCTCAGGTTGAAGAATACCTTGAGTTTTATGAAGGAGAAGGAACTCAACATATTGCAATTGCTACCAATGATATCGTTTCAACCGTGAAACAATTAATGGCAAGAGGAGTTGAGTTTTTGAAAGTACCTAGCACTTATTACGATGATTTATTAGATAGAGTAGGGCCAATTGAAGAAGATTTAGCTCCTTTAAGTGAATTAGGAATTTTAGTTGATAGAGACGATGAAGGTTATTTACTTCAATTGTTTACTAAACCGGTTGAAGATAGACCAACGATGTTTTATGAAATTATCCAAAGAAAAGGCGCTAAGTCTTTTGGTAAAGGAAATTTCAAAGCCTTGTTTGAAGCCATCGAAAGAGAGCAAGAACTAAGAGGAAATTTATAATTACTGAGAAATTGAGGTTTCGAAGTCTTAACATTAATCAGACGAAACTTTAGATATTTAGAAAAACTACTTATAATTGGGATTGTTTAAACAACAATCCCAATTTTGTTTATGGAAGAAACCGATTTCGCCACCCAAAGAGAAAAATACGCTCATTCTGAAAGAAGATTTTTAGAAGGACCACGCTCAAGAACCAGAGAATTAACTTTCTCCTTTAAAGTTTTGTTCGAATTCATAAAAGGATTCAGAGCTTTACATTTTGTTGGTCCTTGTGTTACAGTTTTTGGAAGCGCCCGCTTTAAAGAAGACCATGAATTTTATATCAAAGCCAGAGAAATTGGAGCAGGTTTAAGTAAATTAGGTTTTGCCGTCATGACCGGTGGTGGTCCCGGAATTATGGAAGCAGCCAACCGAGGTGCATTCGAAGCAAATGGGAAAAGTATTGGTTGTAATATTGTTTTACCTCACGAGCAAAAAGAAAATCCATATTTACATACCTGGGTTGATTTCAGGTACTTTTTTGTACGCAAAACCTTACTCATTAAATATTCTTATGCATTTGTAATTATGCCCGGTGGTTGGGGCACAATGGATGAAATGTTTGAAGCATTAACTTTAATCCAAACTGGAAAAATAAACGAATTTCCGGTGGTGCTTTTTGGTAAAGATTATTGGAAGAATTTAATTGAATTGATTGATGATATGGTAAAATATCAAACCATTTCTCCTGCTGAATTAAAAGATTACTTTTTTATAACTGATTCAGTAGATGAAGCCATGGCACATATTCACAAACATAGCATCAAAAAATTTGGCTTGAAAAAAGCCCGTAAACCAAAATGGATTTTAGGTGAATTTTTCAAGCCATGAGAGAAATGATTCAATCGTTGATTTTAAATATTTCAAATAATTTGCAATAAATTACTATATACCTTAATATGCCAACTTCAATAGCCCAGCTATTTAAAAAAGTAATTTGCATTTTATTATTTACTATCATTTTTTCATTTAAGAACAAAACTGATAAAACTGAGTCATTGATAAAAAATGCTTATGACTCTTTAAATACAAATATCAATAAACTTGCAGAACACTACCATACAAAGGATGCTGATATTATAATTTTCTCAAAGGCATACTGCGAAGACTTACCATATTTTGGAAATTGTTTTAGTCCATCTAAATCTGAGATTGATACATGTGAGAATCATATAATTGAATTAATAAAGCATTTTGGGACTTTTAATGGGAAGCACTCAGTTGAAAAAGATGGCTGGGATAAGATTTATCGAGATCTTAATTTATATAAGCGACAATATTTGGGATTTATTAATAAAGAGAAAGATTCTGTTTTAAAAGTAATTGCGATTCATAAAAGTCATGTTGATAGCCTTCCCATGTGGGGAAGAAAATTTTATTTTTATGAAAAATACGGACAAAATATAAGATGGGAAGTTTCATTCAACCTCAGGAAAAAGAAAATTATAGAGATTGGAGGTACCTAAGGATCATCCTATCGCTGCTGATAACATACACTTGATAGAAATTAGTACATTTTAAATTATTGAAATAGAAAAGAAAGAAAAGTTTATTTTCGGGAAAAATTGCTTTGATGAGATTAGTTATAACTAGCAACCCATTGCATCAAGCAATGAAACATTATAGTTTATTACTAAATTCTACCAATTTGAAACTAAAAGTAATTTCATTATTTTAGCATTATGAAACACTATTCAGAAAGATTAACAATTGACGCACAAACTCGATTTGGAAGACCGATTATTCGCGGAATGAGAATCAGTGTTTATGACATTTTAGGGTGGTTTGCATCTGGGATGACAACTCAGGAGATTCTTGAAGATTTTCCTGAATTAAATTCAGAAGATATTCAAGCTGCTCTCTCATATGCAGCAGACAGAGAGCATAAAATTCTAATTGCTTCGTGAAACTACTCTTTGATCAAAATATTTCTTTTAGAGTTGTTAAAAAACTCAGGACTATTTTTCCAGAATGCGGACAAGTTCGAGAATTAAAATTGGAGGGGAAAAGTGACCGAGAAATTTGGGATTTTGCTAAAAAGCAGAATTATACTATTGTAACATTTGATGCGGACTTCTACGACTTAGTGACACTTTATGGTCATCCTCCAAAAGTAATTTGGCTTAGAATTGGAAATACAAAGACTGATAATTTGATTTCGGTTCTTCAAAATCAAGCCGACCTTATTGAAACTTTTATTTTGGATAAAAACTATTCTGAAATAGCTTGTTTAGAAATAGCTTAGTTAGGGCCCGCTGAAAAAGACAGAAACAGGTAAGATTTTAGATGCTGCCAAATTAAATATTTATATAATACTAAATTTGGCAGCTTCAACAAAGTTGGTCTTGTTTCTGTCTTTAAGTAATTTGAAAACTAATTTTACTTTAAGATGGATTTTAATGAAATTCTTCTTAAAACCTTGCTATGATTATTAAAACCTAATCCAATTATTTGACAAAAAGTACTAATAAAGATTTTCAGCAAGCACTATTTTCCAATATATCTTTCTTCAATAATATTCCTATGATGGATTTCATGTCCACAAATAATATACGGAAATGAACTTACAATGAATTCATTTCCATTTGCAGTTCCTTTTTGCAACCACATTTTTTCATCAAAGCTATTAAACAATTCGATGGTGCTCGAACGTAGTAATGAAAATTCTTTTACCAGATTTAGGATTTTTCTATCGTTAGCTCTGGCTTCCTTTGCCCAATTTTCTTCTTCAAATCCCGGTAACGGAGTTTTATCTCCTCTTGCAATACTCAATGCTCTGTAAGTTAATACTCTTTCTACATCCATTAAATGAACAAGAATATCAAGTATACTCCATTTTCCTGGGGCATAAGCACTCATTAAGGTTTCATCATCTAAAGAGGTTACCAAATCAATGGTATCCATCATTTGATTGTGAAGTTCGGTAAGTATATTATCTGTTTTCGGCACCAGGTCTATGTATTTTTCATAATAAGCCGGGTAAAAAGCTGAGTTAGGTCTTTTCATATCTATAATTTTAAAATGAACGATTGATGCCAATTAACCACCTGAATTTAATATTATTTTCTTCTGAAAATGGCGCATTACTTAAGAAAATTGGTAAATCAATTCTAATATTCAAAGGTTTAATTTCTTCTAATTTTCCCCATTTTTTTATTTGTAACATAAATCCGGGTCCTGCGCTACTTCTGAAACCAGTATTGCTATTATTTATTACGTTTACTGGAGTTGAGTTTGTGTATAATAATCCAGCATCAGCAAATAAATAGGCATCTAAATGGAAAGGTTTAAAAATACTTTTTGGATTGATATTAAATAAGCCATCATAATCCAATTCTACACTAAATGAAACTCCTTTATTTCCGCTAAATACAAAACTTTGAGTCAAATCTGAATTTTCAAATGGAAGTAAATATCCATTAAATCCTCTCACATTTAAACCACCTCCCATTTGAAAATGATTGGTTTGTGTTCCAATTGTACTCCAATCATTCTGAATAAAACCGGTGCTTCTTGCGTATTTATTTTCCATCATTTCTTCAGGGTTGGCTCCTGCTAAAAATAATCTCGATTCAGGAGCAATATTTCCTTCCATCCATTGACCAAATAACCTTGTGCTCAAATAAATCTTCCCTAAATTATGCTCCGATTTGATTTTAGCACTAATACCATTGTACTGATAAAACGATGATAATATGCTACTTCTTAAACCAACTTCATAAAATAAACGACTTCTTCTTCCCCAATCTTTTGCTGTTCTCCATTCTAAATTAATGGTAGTATTTTCTCTATCTGTTTGCCAGATATTATCATTTATATTTAATAAATTATTTAAATCGGAATTGAGACTATGAACATATAAATTACTTCCGTTTCTAAAACGTGTCATGGTTTTAATGAAAACCTTAATATTTTGGTTACCCGGAGTCCACTCCAATCCTGCTAATTGTAGATTTAATCCATCTAATTGTCTTGATTGTAACCAAACATAAGTGTTTTTACTCAGCAGGTTTTTGTACCAGAAATTATAATCAATTAAAGTATTGTTTGATTTAAAATCTATTCCATTTGCATAATTTGTCCCTAAATCAGTATTGTACCAGGCTGTCAATTTAAACTGATGTTTCTTTTGCATATAATTTCCATTGAAATGCAAGCCGGCTTTTATTCCATCTAAATTATTCCACCACAAATCAGGCCTCCACTTTAAGATATAATGTTTTCTATCAATCGGATTTTTAATTTGATGATCGAATTGAATATCCAAAGGAAAACAACTGCAATTATTTAATGTATTGACATCTGCTAATCTATAGGTAGTATCAATTGCAATCCACTTTAGTTTTCCCGGAATTTGAATTTGAGTTGAATACTCTTTGTTCAACAATCCCCAGCCTTTCCAGATAGGCAAGGTTGATTCAGCATTATTTTTAATAAAATACGAATTTGGAATGGTATAATGAAATGGTTTTCCTTCTTTAGTTTCACCATATAAATCAATTGGCATTTGCATTTCACCAATTCGTCTGAGTTTAATTAAATAGTTGTATTGATTGTTTCCTCCTGAATTAATTAACTTAGGTCTGTAAATTTTATAATCAACTTTTTTAGTTGTTTCCATCCATTGGTCAAAAAACCAGTTCAAATCAGTTTTACTAAAATGAATCATACTGGCTCTAAAATCTTCAAAATAAGGATGGCAATTTTTCCATTGATTAAAATACGATTGCATACAATGTAAAAACAAACTATCACCTAAAACATATTCAAGATTGTATAACATGGTTGCTGTTTTATAATAAACCGCTCGGTATCCACCACCATGACCCAATGCTGAATTAAAATCATCTGAATGTGTATTTAACTGCATGTCTTCATCAGCTAAAGCATCATTCATATAACCTAAATAAACTGTTGTTTCTCTTAGATTTACAGGTTGATAATGTTTTTTTACATAATGATTTCTTCCTTTATATTTTGGATATTCTCCTAATAACCTGCTTGTACTCCAATGAGTTAAGAATTGGGTAAAACCTTCATCCAAACTTGCTCTATAAGTTTCATTATTTCCAACCATTCCAAAAAACCAGTTATGCCCAACTTCATGTGCCAATAGTCCATAATAACCAGGCGAGCTTCCTCCATCTAAAGTAAGCATTGGGTATTCCATTCCATCTCTTGCGTCGGCAACAATCATTTTTGGATACATATAATAGCCAATATCATTGCTGTAGGTTTCAATTACTTTAGCTGTAAATGAACTTGCATCCTGCCAACCGGCTGCATGAGGTTCTTGAGCCAATGATATAATTGAAACTTCATGTCCGTTTTTTAATTTCAATTTAGTTTCGCCAATTCTGTAGGTAGGATCTGCTGTCCATGCAAAATCATGAACATTAACTGCTTTAAATTTCCAGGTTCTGAATTCTTTGCTGCTTGGATCAGGTTCAATAATAATGCTTGGTTCACTTTCCCAAGGTTTATTCACAAAATTTTTAATGTCAAGTTTGGCTCTTAATTCACTACTAAGTGCTTCCTCTTTATTTTGAATGACCCCTGTTGCATCTAAAATATAATGATGTGGGAATTTTAGTTCTACATCAAATGATCCAAAATCACCATAAAATTCTTTTCCCAAATGTTGATCGGTTTCCCAACCAAATTTTCTATCGTAAACACAAATTCTTGGATACCAGTGAACACCATCATAATGTTTATTGCCAAAATTGTCATTAAACAATTTCATTCTACGTCTTTGTTCACCTCCATCATCAAAATAGGTTTCAAATTCAATATCAACAATAAGCTGTTTTCCACTTTGTAAAGGTTCATTTAGATCCACTTTTAGAATGGTGTTATCAAGACTTATTTTTACAGCCTGACCATTTATTTTAAGCGATTTAATAATTGTTCCTCTACCGGCTATTTCATGTCTGCCAAATTTTTGAAGGAAACCATTTTCTTTATTCAGATTTTCTAAATACGAACCTTTTATAAATGCATTTTGATACAAGTGAAAATACAATTGACCTAAATTATCAGGTGAGTTATTGGTATAAATCAATTGCTCGCTTCCCCAAACCACATCATTTGTATCACTTAAACTTACTCTTATTTTATAATTTACATCTTGTTGCCAATATGCCTCATTGGGTTTACGATTTTTCCAGTAATATGGATTTTCTGATGAAGCATACTCCTGTGAAGTGGCTGAAAATGAAAGCATCAAGCCAAATAGAAAAAGTAAAATTGTTCTTTTCATATTTTTAAAATGGTTTGAAATATATGTAAACCATTAAGATTTATCAAAAAACTAAACCTAAAATTCAAATCTTACACTTTAATTCAATTGAAAAATTTCGGAAAGCTTCCTTTTTTTTCTAATTTTGCGAATTGCAATGGAATCAAAATCAACATATCAGATACTGGCTTATTACTTTTATACCCGAATTCCCGACGCTGAAGAATTTACACAACATCACCTTAAATATTGCATTGAATTAGGAATTGTTGGTAGAATTTATTTAGCTCATGAAGGTATTAATGGAACCATTAGTGGCACTGTTCAACAATGTGCAGTTTATATGGACGATTTGAAGTCTGATCCAAGATTTGAAGGAATTGACTTTAAAATTGATCCTGTTGAACATCCTGCTTTTAACCGAATTCATGTTCGTTATAAAAAAGAATTGGTATATTCTGGATTGAAATACATCGATCCAAATAAAAGAACTGGAAAGCATTTAAGAGGGAATGAGGTGCAAGAAATGATGAAGAGAGAAGATGTTGTTTTGTTGGATGTACGCTCTAATTACGAAACAAGATTAGGAAGATTCAAAAATGCATTAACCTTAGATATCGAGAACTTTAGAGAATTTCCTGATAAAGTTAAAGAACTTGAAAATCTAAAGGATAAAAAAATAATTACTTATTGTACTGGTGGTATTAAGTGCGAGAAAGCATCGGCATTTTTATTAGAAAATGGCTTCAATGATGTATATCAAATGCATAATGGAATTATTGGATACGCGCAAGATACAGGTGGGAAAGATTTTGAAGGCGTTTTATATGTATTCGATGGAAGGGTTTCTGTTCCAATAAATAATGTAAACCCAGTTCTGATTGCAAAATGCTTAAAATGCGGAGATGCTACAGACCGTAACCTAAATTGTGCGAATGTAGATTGTAACGAACAATT
>JBIPMI010000312.1:0-3504 GCA_044369215.1 Bacteroidia bacterium
AATGATGTAATTATTGATGATGAATACCATATTGGTTTATATGGAACTCCGGTTTTAACAGAAGAATTTCCCGGCATTCAAACTTATTATAAAACCTTGGAAGATGCTTTACAATTAAGTCGGGAGGTTTTATTGGAAGCTTTGAAATTATCTGGTTTAAGAGGCAGAGGTGGAGCAGGTTTCCCCATTTCATTCAAACTTGAATCAGCAAAAAATACAGAATCAAATTCTAGGTTTATTGTTTGTAATGCCGATGAAGGTGATCCGGGTGCTTATTCAGATAGATATCTTTTAGAACAAAGACCTCATTCAGTATTATTAGGAATGATGGTTGCCGGATATATCATGGGCGCTGATACAGGTGTTTTATATATTCGTGCTGAATATCCTGAAGCAATTTCAATCACACAAAAAGCAATTGATAATATAACTGATTTGGGTTATCTAGGTGATAATATTTTGGGTACTTCATTTAAGTTTAACTTTAAAATCATTCGTGCCCAAGGTGCATATATATGTGGTGAAGAAACAGCTTTGCTTTCTTCAATTGAGGGCCAAAGACCGGAAGTTAGAGTTCGTCCGCCATATCCAACTCAACAAGGTTTGTTCAATCAACCTACCGTTGTAAACAATGTTGAAACACTAGCTTGTATTCCATTTATCATTCGAAATGGTGCAGTGGATTTTGCTAAATTGGGCAGAGGACGTTCTACAGGAACCAAATTGGTATCATTGGATGGATTTTTTAATCGTCCCGGAATTTATGAAGTAGATATGGGTACACCACTATCTGCTGTTATTCACGAATTGGGATTGGGTTTCAAAGAATCTATCAAAGCATTACATATTGGTGGTCCTTTAGGCGGATTGGTCCCTGTTGATATGATTGAGCAATTGACCGTTGATTTTGAATCATTCAATCAAAATGGTTTTTTACTTGGACACGCATCAATAGTTTGTATCCCTGAAAGCCTTCCAATTATTCAATACATCAGACATTTGTTTCAATTCACAGCGCATGAAAGTTGTGGCAAGTGTTTTCCTTGCAGATTGGGTTCTACCAGAGGATTTGAATTGATAGAAAAAGCTTTAACCGAAGACTATAAAATTGATATGGTTTTGTTTGAAGACCTCATCAATACAATGGAAATGGCATCCTTATGTGCTTTAGGCGGTGGATTACCATTGCCTATAAAAAATGCATTGAAGTATTTTGAACCTGAGTTAAAACAATATTTTAGTCATTAATATGAAATTCAAATACATCATTTTTTTAATGCTGCTTTTTCCTGTTAGTTTATTTGCTCAACAAGCTAAAACTGCATTTGAAAACGTAAATAAAATCCTTTCTAATAATGATTCAATGGTGAATCTTTCCATCAGTTTTCCTAAGTATCAGGCTAAGAGTTTTGATTTGAATTATTTGAAAAAATTAACCATAAGTAATCAGCTTACAATGCCATCTAATATTAAAAACCAAAAGGTTTATGGAGATGGAGAATTGGCTTCAGCAGAAGGTCCGGGTGATAAAGAAGAATTTGAGTTATTTATGGCTCAAAAGTATTCAAAGGGCTCGTTTAATCTACATATTGGAAATGAAAAATTTCAGATAGAGGCTAGCTTGGAAGAAGGTGCAATTTCCAGTATTGATTATATCAATCCAAAAAATAAAAACATACTCAGGTTTATTTACCATGGAGAAACACATCAAGTTGTGCAATGCATTTTTCAATTAGAAAGATTTGATGAAAAAAGTAAGAGTGAAAATGTAGTTCTATATTTCAATTCCCTTAAAGAATCAGGTGGAAAAGATAGGAATGCAAATCTGTTGAATAGGGAAGAAGTTGCCAGTCTTGCAAGCCAATATTATCTAATTATAGAACAATTGATTTTTCAATACAAAGCAATTGAAATTGATTATGCTTATACTAACTGGAAAAAAGAAAATGTCATTTTAAAACTAGATTCCTTCTTACAAACATTTAATCAGTCAACAGCAAAGGATAATTATGGAAACTTGTATAGTGCTTATTTTACCGGTGAAAAAGAAGTAAAGATTTATACAACAACCAGTGTTACTCCTGCGCAAGAAAAATCAGTTTTGTTTGAGTTTTATGGTATGCCGTTTATTGGAACTCAATTTAATCAAAACAAAATTCAGGATGGATTACGTAAAATAATTCTTGATGAATTAAAGTATAAAATTGGCTATTATGCAAGCTTTCCAAGTGGCGCAGAATTGAGGTCTTTATTTATCATATCCAAAGGAAAAATTGTGGAATTAAAAAATTAATTCCCAAACTAAATTTAACCAAGCCAAACAATGAAAATCGCATATATCAACAATGTAGCTCATAAAATTTTAGAAGGGGAAACCATTCTGCAATTTGTGAATAGAATCAATGGTAAAAAGTCCATTCCTACGCTTTGTGATGCACCTAATTTAGACCCATTTGGTTCATGCAGAGTTTGTAGTGTAGATGTTTCATTATCTCAAGATGGGCCTCCAAAATCAATGGCTTCTTGTCATACTCCCGTTATGACAGATTCATATATTTATCCGGATTCTGACAGGATTTTAAAACTAAGGAAGAACATTGTTGAATTGGTACTCACAGATCATCCACTCGATTGTTTAACTTGTGAAGTAAATAACAATTGTGAATTGCAGGATGTAGCTGCTTTGGTTGGAATTCGAGATGTGAGATACCCTGCAGGTAAAAATCACCTGGATAGAAAAAAGGATACTTCTCATCCTTATATGGTTTCTGATTTTTCTAAATGTATCAACTGTTTTCGTTGTGTACGAGCTTGTGATGAGGTACAAGGTCAGTTTGTTTTAAGCATGGCTGGCAGAGGTTTTGATTCTCATATTGTAAAAGGACAAGAAACTACATTTGCTCTTTCTGATTGTGTGAGTTGTGGTGCATGTGCTCAAGCTTGTCCTACAGCTGCTATTTCAGATGTTTTTGAATCGAAATCTGTTGTTGTTGATGAGAAAATAAGAACCATTTGTACTTATTGTGGTGTTGGATGTAATCTCGAAGTTGCTGTTAAAGCTGGTAAAATTAAGTCAATTCAAGCACCTTATGATGCAGAAGTGAACCAAGGTCATACTTGCTTAAAAGGACGATTTGCATTTTCATTCTATAACCATGGCGATAGAATTAAAACACCATTGATTAAAAGAAATGGAGTTTTTGAACCAGCTACTTGGGATGAAGCTTTTGAGTTTTTAAAGAATGAATTAAATAGAATTAAAGGTACTTATGGACCTGATTCTTTTGCAGCAATTTCATCTGCACGTTGTACCAACGAGGAAAATTACCTCATGCAAAAATTTGTTAGAGCTGTCATTGGAACCAATAATGTTGACAGTTGCGCAAGGGTTTGTCATTCACCAACAGCATTAGGCATGCAAAGAACCTATGGAACAGGTGCGGCAACCAATAGTATTGTAGATTTAAAACACACCGATTGTATTATGGTAATTGGTGCCAATGC